>QHMQ01000003.1 GCA_003217835.1 Verrucomicrobiota bacterium | reverse complement strand
CACGTCTAGTTACCGCAAAATTCTCTCCAACAGATAGCAGGAATCGACCTCAATCCCCTTCTTCTCTCGATCGAAACAGGTCATCGACAACCTTTCGCACCGAACTCACCAAAAGAGCTGAGTACGCATTTCGCTATGGAATTCACAAGCCAATTTCAGCGAGATTTATGAAAGGCGGGGGCGGGAATCGAACCCGCGAATAGCGGTTTTGCAGACCGCGACCTTACCACTTGGCTACCCCGCCGCTGCGCAGAACTGAGACTAACGCGCCAGCCTAGCGTGTCAAAAGTGTGCAATTCGGCGTTGGACGTTCGGCGTTGAACGTTCGACGTTTTATTTCTCTGAGCTCTCGTTCTTCACAATTGTTTCGTGCCGCGCAAAAACGCATCCCGGGCGGGGTAAACTCCCCAGTGCGCGCATTTCGTCATGTGGGTGCAGACCCATTTTTCATCGAGCGTGCGCAAGGCGCGAAGATTTGGGATGTCGACGGGAACGAATACATCGATTACGTCGGTAGTTGGGGCCCGGTGATTTTGGGACACGCCGCCAAGGTAATTGTCGACGCAGTGCGAGAAGCGGCCGCGCGCGGTCTGACTTTTGGTATACCAAATCCGCTCGAAGTGGAAATGGCGGAATTGATCTGCAAGTGGATGCCTTCGATCGAAAAAGTGCGCATGGTCAATAGCGGCACTGAAGCGACCATGTCATGTATTCGGCTGGCACGCGGATTCACGGGGTATAACAAAATCATTAAGTTCGATGGCTGTTACCACGGGCATGTCGATGCCCTTCTCGTGAAATCGGGAAGTGGCGCCCTGACACATGGACGGCCGGATAGCGCCGGCGTCCCGGAAGCCTTTGTCGACCTAACGATTTCGCTCCCGTTCAACAATTCCGACCTGGTGCGGCAAGCATTTCATGAAAATAGAGATCAAATCGCGGCTATAATCCTTGAACCGATTCCCGCGAATGCTGGGCTTTATTTTCCGAGAAAGGATTTCTTGTCCATCTTGCGTGAGGAATGCACGAAGCATGGTGCCCTCTTGATTTTTGACGAAGTAATTACCGGGTTTCGTCTCGCGCGCGGCGGAGCGCAGGAAATCTATGGAATCAAACCCGATCTGAGTGCACTCGGAAAAGTGATCGGCGGCGGATTACCTGTCGGCGCATTTGGTGGACGTGCCGAGATTATGGACCAGCTCTCACCTGATGGCCCTGTTTATCAAGCGGGAACGTTGTCCGGAAATCCGCTTGCGATGGCGGCCGGGCTCGCGCAACTACACGAGCTGGAACGAATCGACGGTTGGAAGTTACTCGAGGAACGCGGCCGGCGATTTGAAACACTCGTGAGGGACGCGATCGCAGAGGCAAAAATGGATATCATATTTCACCGGATCGGCTCAATGTTTTGCTTGTTCTTTGTCTCGGGACCGGTTGTGGATCTTGCCAGTGCTCAGCGAAGCGATTTGAAAATGTTCGCGAAGTTTTTTCACGCCTGTTTGAAACGCGCTGTTTACTTTGCGCCATCGCAATTTGAGACGGGATTTATTTCAACGGCGCACACATTGGAAGACATCGAGCGGACGGCCGAGGTCATGCGCGAAGCACTTCGTGAACTGTGATCTTTTAAGGCAGAGTGATTGACCCTTAATCGCCTCGACCCAGGATATTGCCACGCACAGATCAACGCGGTTCTGTGAACAGCCGCTACCTTAAAACCTTTGCGTCGGTGCGTTGCTTGGACTAGGGAGTTGCCGCTGTGAGCGCAAACTCGCGAATTCGCGCGGTCGCGAAATTCTTTTTCGAAGGCGACCGGAAGTTTTTTGTTAAAGGCGTCACTTACGGACCATTCAAGCCGGACGCGGACGGAAGTTATCTTGGACGGCCCGATCAGGTCGATGTCGATCTTGCGCTGATGCGCGAGGTAGGTCTGAACCTCATGCGGATTTACCATGCTCCGCCGCGTTGGTTTCTCGATCGCTGCGCAAATGCAGGGATGCGCGTAATTGTTACGTTGCCCTGGGCGAAGCACATTGAATTCTTACGCGATAGAAAGGCACGCCGTCAGATTGTTGAATCAGTTCGGGTAGCGGTAAACGCGTATGCCGGGCATCCGGCGATTTTCGGGTATCTCGTCGGGAACGAAATCTCGAGCACGATGGTTCGCTGGCTCGGTGTGCGCCGGGTCGCGGAGTTTATCGAGGAATTGATTCGGATCGGGCGTGCAATCGATCCAAACACTCTTTTTTCGTATGCCACTTATCCGCCAACCGAATATCTCTTGCCGCCGAATGTCGATTTTTGCTGCTTCAACGTTTACCTGCACGATCAACGCGATTTCGAGAATTACCTTCTGCGCCTTCAAAATTTAACTGGAGAACGCCCGCTCATCCTTGGCGAATTCGGCATGGACACGATCCGCCATTCCCAGGAAGAGCAGGCGGAAATGCTCAGTTGGCACGTTGACAGCGTGGTGAAATGTGGTCTCGCCGGAACCATCTTTTTTACATGGACGGACGAATGGTTTACTGGCGGGCAGGATATTAACGATTGGGCGTTTGGGATCGTCACGCGGCAGCGCGCGCCGAAGAAATCGTTCTACGCGCTGAAAGGAAGGCTTGGTCAGGAGAATTCCGCATTGCCACATCGCTCGTTGCCACGCGCGCCATTTGTTTCCGTAATTGTTTGTTCGTACAACGGCGGCCGGACGCTCACGCCCTGCTTGGATTCTTTAGGCAAGCTAAACTATCCCGATTACGAAATTATTCTGGTCGATGATGGTTCAACCGACGATACGCGCGACATCGCTGAGCAATTCCCGCACGTTCGCTACATCTATCAGGAAAATCACGGCTTGAGTCATGCGCGGAACACCGGCGCGGCGGCCGCGAAAGGGGAGGTTTTCGCCTACACCGATTCGGACTGCATGGCGGATGTTGATTGGCTTTATTATTTAATCGGTACGCTTTTGAGCGGCGATTACGCTGGAGTGGGCGGGCCAAACGTGACCCCGCCGGCACAGAACTGGATCCAGGCCTGTGTGGCAGCAGCGCCGGGCGGGCCCAGCCATGTTCTGCTCACAGACATAATCGCCGAGCACATTCCCGGTTGTAACATGGCGTTCTATCGGTGGGCATTTGAAAACATCGGCGGCTTCGATGCCGAGTACCACAAGGCCGGCGACGATGTCGATTTTTGCTGGCGACTTCAACAGGCTGGTTGCGTCATTGCTTTCAGCCCGACCGCGATCGTGTGGCATCATCGCCGATTCACACTGCGGGCTTTTTTGAAACAACAGGATGGCTACGGCGAGGCGGAATCGCTGCTGCGCTTTAAGCATTTAATTTTTTTCGGCCCAACTGGGACTGCGAAATGGCGCGGTCAGATCTATGGAACACCACGTTTTAGTTGGTTCATTAATCGGCCGGCTATCTATCATGGAATTTTCGGCGAAGGATTTTTTCAGTCGATTTATCCTACGCCGCAATCGGAGGTCGCCGCTTATCTCAGCAGCATTGAATGGTTCGCGTTGACGATTTTTCTTTTTGGTCTCGGGATTTTCTTGCCCGCACTGCGGATCGTGCCGTACCTCATGTGTGGCGGCACTCTCTGCGTGGCGCTCTCGTACATGGTGCGCGCGGCGATCGAGCCAAAATTCGATACCGTTCATGCGCGGCTCCTCGTCATGTTTTTGGCCCTAGTTCAACCTCTCGTGCGAGGTTGGTCGCGGTACTTCACCTGGCTACATTTTAAACGGACACCGCGGAGTGTAATTCGGGCGCATGAATATTTGCCCACGGACGGCATCTTTCAGCTGCTCGAGGAAGAAGGCTGGCGCTATTCCACTGATACCGGTTGGAATGAATGGGATATTCAAATTTACGGAAATTTTTGGTGGAGCGTCGCGCTCCAAACCGTCACCGAATATCACGGCAGCGGAAAATGCCTGACGCGCGTTCGGCTTCGTAGCCGCCTGGTCACGACGACGGTGATCCTTAACCTCGTTGCGTTAGCTCTCTTGGTATATCGACAGCTTAACATTTCTCACGTCGACCTCTGGTTCATCATCCCATATCTGCTTTTCGTCATTTTTCTCATGACGCGAGCGCGTGCTCTGAAATCGCGCGTAGCCGAGCTGGTCGATCTCGCGGGCCGCCGCGCAGGTTTAGAGCGGATCGTACGCCGAGATAAAAAGGCCAAGCTGGAATCGACCCCGGAGGTTCAAGTACCGATAGAGGTAATTGATTCTGTGTCGTCTGGCCGGCCGTGAAAATCTGACATCCTCACCTTTAAGTAACACAGCTCCGGGGCGATCTTCGCATTGTCATCCGAGTTACAGTGGCGCGCCTGTCTCGTCCCAAAAATTAATGGGAACGACGGAGCATGTCTCCCCATCAGAAAACCAACCGAGTCTTGCCCGCGCCGGGTTCAATATAGCCGATTTGTTTTCCGCGCAGGAACGACATCGTCGGCTTTGTATCGCGCTTCGACACAATCGCCACCATGCCGATGCCCATGTTAAAAACCTGATACATTTCCGCAGGATCGACATCTCCATTTCGCTGCAAGATTTGGAAGATGTGCGGAACACGCCAACTCCTTGTCTCGATGATGGCGTCGCACTTTTTCGGAAGGATGCGCGGCAGATTATCAATCAAACCGCCGCCCGTGATGTGGGCAAGGCCTTTGATCATGCCGCTGGGAACTTTCGTGAGCAGTGGCTGATAATTTTTGTGCACGCGCAAAAATTCTTCCCCAATCGTGCCAGGTAGATTGTCAATCTTCGATGAGGGCTTGAGCCGCATCTTTTCGAACAGAATTTTTCGCGCGAGCGAATAACCGTTCGTGTGCAGACCATTTGACGCGAGGCCGAGAATCACGTCGCCCGGTTTGATTTTGCTGCCGTCGATAATTTTTGCGCGATCAACCACGCCGACCATGCAACCAGCCAAGTCGTATTCGCCCTTGCGATACAGGCCGGGCATCTGTGCCGTCTCACCACCAATCAAGGCGCAACCGGCAGATCGGCAGGCCCGAGACAAACCACGCAACAATTGATCGAAGCTTTGTCGCTCAAGTTTTTCGCAGCCTATGTAATCGAGAAAGAAAAGTGGTCGTGCCCCCAGCACGGCGATGTCGTTCACGCAATGGTTCACTAAGTCAGCGCCCACGGTGTCGTGCTTGTTCATCGCGAACGCGATTTTCAATTTCGTCCCGACGCTATCGATGCTCGCGACCAGAACCGGTTCGCGCATTCTGGAAAAGTTCGGCGCAAACAAACCGCCAAATCCGCCGATTTTGCCGAGCACTTGCGGCCCGTGCGTTTGGCTAACGAGTGATTGAATGCGCCGTTTGAGTCGATTCCCAAGATCGACATCCACCCCAGCACGCGCGTAGGATGTGCGTTTATTTGTCATTTTCTGTCGAGGAAGCTGTCAGCTTCCCTCGGGAAGGCAACGTCTTCCCTTACAAAAACCTGCGCCATCCGCGGCTATTTACCTACTTCAGATCCGCGAACAACGTCGGGTGTCTTTCCTGATCGGCTAGCGCTTTGGAGCGGTTCTCTCGTTTTTCCATGATGAATTTATCGAGTGCCGGATCGACGGGCAGGGGATAATCGCCGTTGAAACAAGCCAGGCAAAATTTGTTCATCGGTTGCCCTGTTGCCCGCACCATTCCTTCGACATCGAGATAACCGAGACTGTCCACGCCGAGATATTTGCAGATTTCTTCCATCGACATTCTGTTTGCGATCAACTTTTCCGGATCGGGAAAATCGATGCCGTAATGGCAGGCGAAGCGATGCGGCGGACAACTCACGCGCATGTGCACCTCTTTCGCGCCGGCTTCGCGCAAATTCACCACACGGGCGCGCGCAGTCGTGCCGCGCACGATTGAATCGTCGACTACCACCACCCGTTTACCTGCGACCATTTCCTTGATTAGGTTCAATTTCACACGCACATCGAAATCGCGGATGAGCTGGCTCGGCTGCAAGAACGTGCGCCCAATGTAGTGATTGCGTACGAAGGCGTGCGAGTAGGGAATATTCAATTCCTGGGCGAAACCAAGGGCAGCGTAATTGCCCGAGTCCGGCACCGGGATGACGATGTCTGCTTCGACCGGAAATTTGCGCGCCAGCTCGCGTCCCATTTCGGTGCGCACTTTACCAACGTTCACACCGCCGATGATGCTGTCAGGTCGCGCGAAATACACGTACTCGAACATGCAAAAGGCCGGTTGTTGCGGCAGAAATGGCCGCTCCGATCGCAATCCGTTTTCATCGATAATCAAAACTTCCCCGGGTTCGATCTCGCGAATGAATTCCGCATGAATGAGATCGAAAGCGCAGGTTTCGGAGGCCAGCACATAAGCGCCATCGAGTTTGCCGAGCGAGAGCGGCCGCCAGCCGAACGGATCGCGCACGGCGATGAGCTCGCGCTCACTCATGATGATAAGCGAAAATGCGCCTTCGATTCTGCGTAACGCTGATAATACGCTGGCGCCGTTGTCGGCCGGTCGCGCGAGCAGATGCAAAATGATCTCGCTATCAGCGGTCGTTTGAAAAATCGAGCCTTTGCGTTCCAGCTCGTCGCGCAAGAGATCGGCATTGATCAAGTTGCCGTTGTGCGCGATCGCCATTTGCCCGCGCACGCAATCGACCACAAAGGGTTGCGCGTTTTTGATCGTGCTCGTGCCGGTGGTCGAGTAGCGCGTGTGCCCGAGTGCACGCGTGCCTTTCAATTTTTCCAGCTCAGCCTGACCAAAGACCTGCGAGACCAGGCCCATGTCCTTGTGCAGAACGAACGACGTGCCTGGACCATTACTCGTGACAATGCCGGCGCTTTCCTGGCCGCGATGTTGCAAAGCGAAAAGCCCGTAATAAGTCAGGACGGCCGCGTTCGGATGGCCGAAAACACCGAAAAGCCCGCACTCATGCTGTGGGTAGGCGTCGGCTTCGCCCGGTTCGACGATGTCGGTGCTGTCTGGAGAGATCACACTAAATAATCCACTAAATGAAGCAGCGTTCAAATGCTGCGTTCTAACGTCGGTTTCACACGCTGGGAATTCTTTCCGTTTCCCCTTCAACAGCGCGGCGGATGACGTTAAACCAATCGTCGTAAAGATCGACAATCGGCCAACGGAAAGTTTCCTCGTTTATAGCGATGCGCAGTTCATCGCCGCCGACTTTGCCTAATCGCTGAGAGGGGACGCCGCGTTCTCGCAAGATCGACATCGTCTTTTCGGCATCATCCCCGATGACGGAAATGACGATGCGCGATTGCGATTCGTTAAAGAGAAATATTGCTGTTGCCGCGTCCTTGTGGGACGCGACCGCACAGCCGTCGCTAAAACCAAGATCGACATCCACGCCCAAGAGATCAGACGGATTAAAGCAGCATTCGGCAAGCGCAACCGCGAGTCCGCCTTCAGA
>QHMQ01000100.1:230-17505 GCA_003217835.1 Verrucomicrobiota bacterium | reverse complement strand
TGAAGGAGAGTCGTTTGGGATTGCTTTTCAACACTGTGGTGAAGGTGCCGATGCAATTTTCCATTCTGCTGCTCGGTGCGCTTGTGTTCATGTTTTATCAATTCGAGAAGCCGCCGGTTTATTTCAATCAGCCGGCCTACGAACGCGCGGTCGAACGTGGCTATGGTCAACAGTTAACAACGTTGCAGACGCAATTTAACGATATTTTTGAACGAAAACGCGCCGCCATTCGCGCAGCCTCCAGCGAATCGTCGGCATCTTCGTCAAGCGAGCGTGACGCGGCCATGACTCGAGTGCGCGAACTCGACGCGCAGGCGCACGAGGTGCGCAGTCGAACCAAGTCAGTTCTGGAGCAAGCCGGCGCGGATCCGAAAAGCAAAGAATCGGATTACGTATTCATTACTTTCATTCTCCAACAAATGCCGCACGGGCTTGTCGGATTGCTGATCGCGGTGATCTTGTGCGCGACCATGTCGGCGACGGCGGCAACTCTGAATGCGCTCGGCTCAACCACAGCGATCGACTTTTATCGTCCACTGATTCGCCCACACGCGAGCGATCATCATTATGTGGTGGCGGCGAAAACGCTGACGGCAGCGTGGGGGTTGATCGCTATTGCGGTCGCCTCTTTTGCTAACCTCGTCGAAAATCTGATCGAGGCCGGCAACATCCTGGGCTCGATATTCTATGGCAGCATCCTCGGTCTCTTTCTGGCGGCTTTCTTTATTCGTCGAGTTACTGGATCTGCCGTGTTTTTCGCGGCGCTTCTTGCGCAAGCGCTTGTCTTCGTTCTGTTCGCTACGACGAATATCGGTTATCTCTGGTATAATTTTATTGGATGCGCGGCCGTGCTGATCCTGGCGCCTGTCCTGCAGCAAACTATCTTTCGCGGCCCACAAGCTCCCGCTGGGGTATGAAACTCGTTCTGAGCGATGGATCACCCGATCATTTGTTTCGGCCAGCAACCGTGCGGATTTTTTCCCAAGCGATTTTTGGTCGCTAAGATTCTAACGGCCCGGCGTCTTCAAAAAGAGATTGGCGGAGAAATCGTCTTTTTCTTTCACGATAGTGATCATGACCCGCGCGAGACTATTACCATTATGCGAGACCAACACAGCGGCCAGGAAGTGGCGCTAAACTTTCAGTTCGAGAATCGGATCCAAAAGCAGTTTTCGCCCCTCTACGCCAAACGTGTCCTACCGAACTGGCAGGAAAAAACCGCCCGCCAACTTCCGAGTTATGTTCGGCGTTCTCTGGCCGAGGACTTCAACGAGACGAGAAGTTCGAACGTCGCCGATTTCTGTCTGGAGATGTATAAACGGATGAGCTTGCTGAAAGGTCTGCGGGTGGAACGTTCGAGTGCGCCCGAGTTCAGAGCGCGTGCTGTGGCGGTACCAGACTATTTCGTCGATGTGCGCTATGAAGGCGAGATCGTCCGCGCACGTTATCGTGACGGTAAATTGTTCCTGCACAAAGGAGGCGATCGGTTTCTAGAGATTGCCGGAGGAGAATTCGGTCCCAAGCAAATCAGCCCGACTCGCGATACGCGTTTCTGCTGGATGCAATCAGTGATTCGATGCACTCATTACGTCGCCGGTGCGAGCGAGCACCATTACATCAACAAGGCTGATGCGCCCGAGGTGAAATTCATCAAGCGCGACGAAATTTCCGACTCCGGCAAAGCCTATACGGAGGCGTAATGGAATTGGTGCCGCTCAAAATCGGGATTGCATGTTTTCCGTTGATTGGCGGCAGTGGGATTCTGGCGACGGCCCTCGGGTCGGAACTGGCGCGCCGCGGCCATGAAATCTACTTCTTCAGTTATGCTCAACCCGTTCGACTGGACCTGCCGCAGGAGGGTCTTCATTTCCATCGAGTCGAAGTCGTGCACAACGCTTTGTTTCCGTGCCCCGACTACACTCTGCCCCTCGCAGTGAAAATGGCGGAAGTGGCGCGTTCCCAACAGCTCGATCTTTTTCATGTTAGATGTTGGGAAGCCTCGCACAGCGTATCGTCACAACTTTGCATGGAACCGATACGACCCTGCTCGGGCAGGATCCCGATTACCGCACCGCCATCGAGCATGCCCTGGTGCATTCCGATGCGGTGACGGCAGTTTCAGAAAGTCTCCGGCAGCAAACCCAAGAAATCTTTCGGTTGCAACGGCAGATTGAAGTGATTCCGAATTTTTTCAATCCGAATAAACCGAAGAGGAGCCGCGAGGAAGTTCGGCGCGATTTGGGGTTAACCGACGAATTTCTTGTGCTGCACATGTCGAATTTGCGGCTGGTCAAACGCATCGACCTTTTGTTGCGTACGATTGCCCTGTCGAAGAGCCGTGATCGTCTTCGATTGCTAATCCTGGCGGGCGGCTCGTTTGATCCTTACGAGCCATTGCTCGATGAACTGGGACTTCGAGATCGCGTCATTGTTCGCCAAAACATGGCGGCAGTTGAAGAATATCTGGAGGCGGCGGACACGGGACTCTACACGTCCGAATACGAAAGTTTCGGTCTGGGCATTCTTGAGACGCTATTTTACGGCAGACCGGTTGTCGCCTTCCGCGTCGGCGGCATACCGGAAGTCGTCGGGGACTCTTATCCGCTGTACCCTTTCGGTGATCTGACTGCGATGGCCGCCGCCTTAGACGCGTTGGTCAAATCCCCCCATCTGGCGCGAGAGTTAGGTGAACGGGGTCGCAATCACGCGATCGAGAGATTCTCAGCCGCTCGCATCATCCCTCAGTACGAAGCGCTCTACCGCCGGATAATTGCTCCGCGCTCGGGCTAATGCCTCTTGTGATAAGTTTATCGGGTTTTGGGCTCGACAGCAGCAGCTTTTTGTCCACCGATTTTATACACTCGTGAAGTTTTTTGGGAGCATTTGAGCATCCATTAGATAACGGCACTCGCCGGATTTACCTATGGGAGAGCAATCAAGAGCGCGTGAGAAAAAGTGAGCGTACGCGACGCGGTGTCATTGGCGAAAAGGGTTCTTTGATCACATTTTACGGAGTGGGGAGTCATACTCGCAGAAATGGGATTACGTTCGTGAGAATCCGGGATCTGCCGGATTGGTGACGGACCGGAGAGAATGGCCATTCCTGGGAGAAATCTTTGATCTGGAATTCAGAGATGATCGCTTCTGAAGAATTAATGCGACGGTCACCGCTACAGAAGATTAATGCTGGCTGAAGCGGCTGAAAAGATCGACAACCCATTGCGAGAAGTTACTGACGTTCGTCAGCAGATCGGCGCCGAACGCCCCAAAGGTAATTTGCGGTGACGCGAGAACTAGCATCACGCTCAGCAGCATTAAATTCATCAGATAGATCAGGACGAGCGAAAAAAAGGTGCCTTGATCGCTTAGGTCGGTCTGATTTTTTGGGATCATCCAGCAGGTGAACGTGAAATGGAATGCCCAGGTCGCTCCGATCACAGCATAAAGCAGGCGGCCGTACGGCTGAACATTTAGAAACAGGCTGAGCACGCCGTAAGCGGCGATCGCGAGAATGCTGTAGAGCGGGAAAAAATAAGGGGCCAGCGCGATCCAGAAGTTATTGCGGTTTGTCACCACATGCCCGCCATCGCGTCCGACTCGAAATCGACTGATCCGGCCGCCCATTAGCAAAACCCAGAGCGCGTGGGTCAGTTCATGCCCGAAGACATAGATGACAATCGGGCGAGGCAAGCCGAGGAAAGCGATCAACCAGAGGACCGCGCCCAATGAAAAGAACCAAAATTCTTCGCCGGCCCAAAGTCGCTGTGTCACGGTTGCGCGCGCAAAGACGGTGAAAAACGTCTGACTAAGAATTGCGCAAACCGGCAGTAAAAAAATCGCGACGACAAACTTCACCCACCGTGTCGGCACCACAAGTGAATCAGGGACGGGAACGACTCTTGTCGTCGACACGAAGCGCGGAGCAATCTTTACCCGGCCACGCGATCTGCGTCCGCGATACGTTTTCGATCTTCGATTCGTCGCCGCCAAAGTTATCGGCAGATTACGCAGATTGACGCAAGTTTGGGAAAGACAAATTCGCAGGACTTGACGAGGCCTCGCCCCTAGCTAGGCGCGTCCCATGTAGGCGCCGGTACGAGTGTCGATCTTGATATTTTCACCTTCTTTGATGAAGAGCGGAACATTGATTGTCTTCCCGGTCTCGAGTACAGCCGGCTTGGTCACGTTGCTTGCGGTATCGCCCCGCACGCCTTCCGGGGATTCAACGACCTTGAGACTGACGGAGGCGGGCATTTCAACCTGCACTGGTTTGCCTTCGGCGTAGAGAACCTGCAGCGAGAGATTTTCCACGAGATAATCTTTGGCATCGCCGATCAGATTTTCTCGCAAGGTAATCGTGTCGTACGTCTCCGGGTCCATGAAATGAAACCCGTTACGATCTTTGTAACTGAACTCGAGATTTTTTCGCTCGATCTCAACCAGCTCCACTTTGTCGGTGGAACCAAAACGGACATCGGCGCTCTTGCCGGTGTTAATATAACGGATGATCGCCTGGACGAACGCGCGCAAATTTCCAGGCGTGCGGTGATGGACTTCGAGCACAATAGCAGGATTGCCGTTGTACTTAATCGCCATTCCTTTGCGGAGATCGTTTGCGGCAGCCATGGAATGAGATTCAGCGTTGAGAGTTGAGGGAGCGCGGACGTTACACCCGCTCAGAGCAACTTCAAGCGCGTGAGGTCCTGCGAATCGATGATGCCGACCGGCACGCTCTCGTCATCGATAACTACAAGATCGTCGATCCGGTGACGCTCCAGCAGGTTCAGGACTTCGACCGCGAGTTTGTCTTTGTGCACCGTGACCGGATTGAACGTCATCAAATCTGCGACCAGCCGTTCACCGATCTTGGAATCCGCTTGGAAGCGTCGCGCAAAATCGCCGTGCGTAAAAATCCCGAGTAGCTCTCGATCTTCACCCACCACGACAGCTGCGCCGGCGCGGACACTCGTCATTGCTTTGAGCACGTCGCGTATCGTCGTATCGGTTGAAACAATGGCCATCGATTGGCGTGGCCGCATGATCTGATGCACACGCATGAGCAGGCTGCGGCCGATCAAGCCGGCGGGATGGAACTTGGCAAAATCTTCTTTATTAAATCCCCGCGCCTCGAGCAGCACCATGGCGAGCGCGTCACCCAGCGCCAGCATCACCGTCGTACTTGAAGTTGGCGCGAGATTGAGCGGACATGCTTCCTGCTCCACGTTTACATCGAGAAGCACATGGGCGTTTTGCGCGAGGGTCGATTTCGGATCGCCGCAAAACGCAATGATTCGCGCTTGAAATCGCGCGATTGCCGGCAGAATCCGGAGTAATTCCTCCGTCTCGCCGCTTGCGCTTAGCGCCAGGACAACATCGCCGTCGGCGACCATGCCCAGGTCGCCGTGCAAAGCGTTGGAAGAATCGAGTACCAAAGCCGGTGATCCTGTGCTTGTGAGAGTGGCGGCGATTTTTGCGCCGATATGTCCGGATTTTCCAACGCCGAGCACGACAACTTTCCCGCGGGCATCGACCGCTTCCTTAATCAGCTCGACGGCACGGGCGAAATTTTCGCCTAAACGATCCCGAAGCCGCTTGAGTTCAAAAATTTCGATATCCAAGACACGTGCGGCCTTTTCAAGGTAGTCCATCGAAGTATATAATGTGGGCAGGCGTTGTAGCGGGCAAGAACTTGCACGGTCTCGCCGGAAAGAAAAAATATGAAACCATTAATCATCTCGGTCTTGGCCGCGCTGGTAACGAGCGCTTCCGCACAAAGTTTCAGGGCGCCGCTCGGGCCGCAACAACCGGTGAGAGCAATGCCCACACCGCCGCCGCTCTTACAACGCCCTGAAGTCCAGGGAGTGGTTCCGCAAGCGGTTCGGGGAGGGAATCCATTCCAGATGCTGAATCCGTGGGCGCCTGCCCGATACGGCACTTGGGTGGAACACACCTCATTCGATCCAGACGTCCCGGGAAAGTGGAAGGGCATTAAGCTCTTCGAGATCCTGTTTTAGCACTTAAGGTTCGAGTTTTGAATTGAACGTTCGACGTTGACCGTTGAGCGTTGGGCGTTGAAGCCACTATCTGATTCGCCCCCCGTCGTGGCATCTTATTGCGCGACGTTTCTAAAACCGGAGATGTTGCACATCTACCGGCAAATAACCGCCCTAAAGCGATGCCAGCCCGTGGTGATCGCGCAGAAGCGCGAAGAAGCCGGCCGCTATCCGTTTGAGCCGGTCCATCTCATCGCAAAACCCTCCACGCATTTCCTGCGACGTTTTTGGTTCAGACAATTGCGCGACGCGCCGTGGCAAATTTCCGCCGCAGAGATGCATGCATTGCTGGACGTTTTAACGAAAACTGACGCGCGCCTCTTGCATATTTACTTCGGTCACATCGCCGTGCATCTCTTGCCGCTGATTCGCGCGTGGCCAAAGCCCTCGATTGTTTCCTTTCATGGCGCCGACGTGATGGTGGAGATGGACAAGCCGGCGTACCGAAGTGCCACGAGGCAAATGCTCGAGGCAGTAAAACTCGTCTTGGTCCGTTCGGAATCGTTGCGGCGCGCAGTTGTCGATCTAGGCTGTGAGGAAAAAAAGATCCAGCTCCAGCGGACGGGGATTCCCCTCGCCGAATTCCCATTTCGCGGACGGAGCTTTCCACAAAATGGCGAATGGCGATTCGTGCAAGCTTGCCGTTTAATCGAAAAAAAGGGCCTATCGGTCGCGCTCCACGCGTTCGCTCGGTTTCTGGGTCAATATCCGAACTCAACCTTAACTATTGCCGGCGAAGGGCCTTTGCTCGACCAACTTCAAGAGCTGGCACGTGTCCTCAAGATCGACCAGCGCGTTTCGTTTACCGGTTTCATCTCGCAGACGCAACTACGCGACATTTTCTATACGTCACACATTTTCCTTCATCCGAGCGAAACAGGTCCCGACGGAAATCAGGAAGGCGTTCCAAATTCAATGCTGGAAGCGATGGCGAGCGGACTGCCGGTGTTCGCGACTCAGCACGGCGGGATTTCGGAAGCAGTCGAACACGGGGTGAGCGGTGTGCTCGTGTCCGAGCGCGACGATGAAGCGCTTGCGCGCGCGTTGCTTGAGGCGGCGCAAGATCCCGCGTTTCTTTCACGCGTCGGGCGTGAAGGTGCGGATGCTGTGGCGGAGAAATTTGATCTGCGAGTTCAGGTTCGAAAGCTGGAAGATATTTATTTGCACGCGATGGGAACGTAGGGCGATTGACTTCAATCGCCTGGGGCGGTCTGCCCGAAAAACTTCGCCAGCTGCGAACGCACCGCGCGAAAAGAGAGCCGCTTCAAGGCGCGCTCTTGGGAATCGGCGATAATCGCGGCGCGCGAATCAGCATTTTTCAACAACGCAAGCGCTACGGAAGCGATCTCGTCGATGGTGCGTCCCTGGCCACATGTCTTCTGGAATGCGATCCTTTCAATCGCGCCGTCTCCGCCCACGCAAACGGTCCGGCAAAGAAGTGTGTCGCCTGCCACCTGGCCGGGCACGCGACTGCGGTCCAGTTGCAAAACGATCTTATGCCTGGCCACCTCTCGCAGGTAATCGCGATATGGTTTTTCTTGCTCGATTATGTGGAATTTTCCTTCTGGAAATTTTATCTCCCAAAGCAATCGTCGCGCTTTGTATCCATCCAGATTGACTACTGTGACCGGCTCGCCCGTCTCTTCACAAAGCTGCCGCGCGACGAGCAGCGCCGCAAAATGATTGCGCGAGGGCACGTCCCATTCGCGTGTGCCGAGAAAAATTCCCGATTGGTCGTCAGGCGGTACCGAAAAGTTCCATTGTCGATCTTCCAGCGGGTATGGTGTTGGAACGAAGGCGACTGTGGCGGGACTGTGTTTGCAACGTGCGCGCTGATAGATCTCCGCAGCTTCCGGTGTCGTCGCAATGCAGCCATCGGCTTGTCCCACAATTTTCATGAAGCGCGATAACTTCTCGTGATCGCATAGTTGTTGAGCGATCTGGTGCAGGCCGGTCTCCTTGAGGGAAACCGCGACCGTCCGTCCGTGCTTTTTGAGCTCGCTCAAGGCGCGCTCTGAATTTCTAAAATCGCCGCGCAAAAGGAGAAGAACCGGCGTGGCCTCCGCGATCGCGCGACGCGTATCGTAATGAAAAACGCCGTTCGTGCACGCGGCGTAACCGTGGAAATTGATGGGTGGATGCTCTTGCCCCTCCGGGCTGGCTGCCTCCTGAAAATGTTGCTCAGGGTCGCGGCCGGCCGGGTTGAGGACGGTCAACCTAAAATGGTCTGCGCCCGGCGACGCCATTGCTTATTCGCCGAGATCGCTCGGAGGCGGTGTCGCTGATTTCAGAAGGGTCTCCTCCTCGTTCACTTGATCAAGCGGTTTGATCGGTATCGCTCGCCGAATCTCAACTGGTTTTTTCTCTTGCGGCTCGACGGGTATCGCTTTCCTGATCGGCGCGGCAGAGTCGGGCGCTTGATTGATTGACTCGCTTGCCGGTCCGCCAACTTTTTCGGGTTTCCTCGACGTCACTCGGTTCTCGCCGGCGCTGTCGTCGATCTTTGCGTTTTCCGCTTCCGGTTCTGGCTCTGGCTTCAAAGTTGGCTTGAGAGAATTGTACGGGTCTTTGTCCGCCAGCAATGTCGGGCTTTTTACGATTACCGGTATGACTTCGCTAAGATCGACAGCCAGCTCTGCGCGCGGCAAATCCCCTGAAGGGAGGTCGCGGACAAGGCGAGCGCGCGGCTCGCCATGGATGTTGCATGATTCCGTCGGTATCTGCGTCGGTGTCGCGATTTCCATGGAAGTGGTGCGTCGCTGAACGGCGTTGCCATTCGCGGTTGCAACGGCATCGTAACATTTATCGGTGGCGAGCAAACCCGATCGAGAGCAAATCTCGACCTCCTTTAAATTTGCTGGGCGCGTATTTTCTCGCGGCGGATAGCGCTCGGCGGCCGCGTTCATGATGTCGACCCAGACCGGCAAGGCCAGTTCACGACCAAACGCGCCGCGGTAAATCTTTTGAGGCTTGTCGAAGCCCATCCAGACCGCGCAGGTAAAGTTGGAATCGTAACCAGCGAAGAGTGCATCCGTGAAATCGTAGGCGGTGCCAGTTTTTCCCGCTGCGGGCAATTTTTTCAAGCCAAATTGTGTGCGAGCAGCTTTGCCGGTTCCGGATTCGAGCGCATCGACAAGGCAGGAATGCACTTCATAAGCTGTTTCGGGTTTGATGACAGTTTGCCGGGTGCGTGTTCGCTTTGCGTCCCATACCACCGTTCCGTCCTTTTCTTCAATGCGTTCCAAAATGTGCGGCGTGTTCGGTCGCCAACCGCCGTTTGGAAATATCGTGTAAGCGAGCGCGAGCTCGGCCAGCGTGATCTCGCTGCTCCCGAGAAATGTGGCCGGATACGGACGAAGCGGGGAACGAATGCCCGCCGCCGAACAAAGCTGCAAGACTGAATCGACGCCTGCATTCATGCCGATCCGGACGGTTGCGCCATTTTTTGATTTGGCGAGCGCCTGCCTCGCGGTCATCGCACCTTCGTAGCGATTCTCCGCGCTTTCCGGCCCCCATTCACCGAGAATTCCGGTCGTGCCACCAATCATGACCGCGCGATTATCGAGCGGCGAATCTTCCACGAGCGATCCCGGGAACATTCCTTTTTCAAACGCGGTCGCGTAAACGAACGGCAGCATTGCGGTTCCAGCTGGCCGCTTCGCTTGCAGCGCGCGGTCGTATTGGTTGTGCTCGAAATCCCGGCCGCCAACGAGGACCAGGATGTCGCCGGTCTCGTTATCGAGCCCAATCACCGCGCCCTGAAGATATTCGGGCGTTGGCTGATCGGACATCGTGCCGTTTGCTTTCGCTTTGCGAAAATTCGCCGCGTAATCCGCATAAGTCTGGCGCTTGAAATCGGGATGTTGTTCGACCCGCTCAAGATTCGAGCGCAGGGAATCTTCAGCGATTGTCTGAAGATCGACATCGATAGTTGTGTGGATGCGAAAACCTTCATTCATCGCGCGGTCCCAGCCGACCGCGGCGATCACTTGCTGGCGGATGTAATCGACCGCGTAGGTTTGCCCCTGTGCGTTTTGCCGGCTCCCAGTGACGATCTCTTCCGCTTGCGCACTGGCGCACCGTTCGCGGCTGATGAAATCAAGATCGCGCATGCGATCGAGCGCGTAATTGCGCGTGTCCCGCGACGCGGTGCGATCTGTCCAGGGCGACAATCTATTTGGGCTCTTAACCAAACCGGCGAGAGTCGCGCATTCCGCGAGCGACATCTCGCGCGCTGATTTACCGAAGTAACCGCGCGCCGCTGCTTCCGCGCCATAGAGGCCGCCGCCGAAATAAATCCGGTTCAGATAAAGCTCCATGATTTTTTGTTTGCCGAAATTCTCCTCGATTCGGCGTGCCAGAAAAATTTCCAGCAGCTTGCGGCGGAATGTTTTTTGAGTGAGCGCAAAACTGTTACGCGCCAGTTGCTGCGTGATCGTGCTCCCGCCCTGGCGGACGTGACCGGCCGTAAAATTTTTCAGCGCGGCGCGGATGATTCCGAAGAAATCGTAGCCACCGTGCTGATAGAATTTTGCGTCCTCAACCGCGACGACGGCGTTGACGAGGTCGCGGGGCAACTGATCGTACGGCACCGTCTCGCGGTTCTCGACGTAGATTTGGCCGAAGATCTTGTCGTTTCGATCGAGAATCACGCTCGCTGATTCCATTTGTTCGAGTTTGCCCAGATCGAACGTCGCCGCCTGGCTGTTGAGGTCGGAAGCAAGAATGGAAACGTAAACCGCAAAGCCAACGAAGAGCACGGCGACGATCCCGAGCGGAACGCAAAATTGCGGCCGAGCATACCAGGGAGGCTGAAACCGATAGCCCGCCGGCGGTTTGAGATACGTAACTGGCATCCTAAAGGGGTGGGAGCAAAGGAATCAGTGGCGAAGCGTAGGTGCAAGTCCATCAAAAGCCAAGTCGAAGAAGACAAAAGCAAATGCTTAATGCTCAACATCCATGTCGAATTCAAACCGCAATATTCTCTGTTTATTGGACGTTGCGCGTTAGACGTTGGACGTTTTCCAGTTGCAGACTGAACTCGTCCAATTCATTCGCGAAACAATTCGAGCGCGTGGCCCGCAATCGTTCGCCTGGTTCATGCAACAGGCGCTTTATCGTCCCGAGCACGGATATTATTCCTCTGGCCGGTGCGCGATTGGTCGCCGCGGAGATTATTTCACAAATGTGAGCGTCGGCCCGATCTTTGGGCAATTACTGGCCGCTCAATTCACGGAAATCTGGAAGCAACTCGGTGAGATCGACAACTTCGTCCTCGTCGAGCAAGGCGCGCATCACGGCGAATTTGCATGCGACGTGCTTGAATCTGCGCGCAAAGACTACCCGGACTTTTTCGCGGCTTTGCGCTACCGAATCATCGAGCCGTTTCCGGTCTTGCAAGATCGCCAATCGGAAACACTCGCGGGATTTGAAGGCAAAATCGAATGGCGTGAATCAATCGATGCGCTCGAGCCATTTGTCGGAGTTCATTTTTCCAATGAGCTTCTCGATGCCGCGCCGGTGCACCTGATCGTGTCGGTAAAAACCAAAACTGGATCAACCGATTGGCTGGAAAAATTTGTCACCCTGAATGACGACGAATTCGCATTCCTCCATCAGCCGATTGACAATCGAAAGCTGCGAGATCATTTGCAAAAATTGCCCGCTTGTCCCGCCTCTTATGAGACCGAAATGAATCTCGCTTCGCTCGATTGGATTGAGAATGTTTCGCGCAAGCTGGCGCGCGGTTACGTCATCATAGTCGACTACGGTTATCCGCGTGACGAATTTTACGCACCGCACCGATCTGCGGGAACGCTCCAAGTTCGGGCGCAACACCGTCTTCTCGCTTCGCCATTTGAACAAATCGGCCATGCCGACATCACCGCGCATGTCGACTGGACAAGTATTGCTGAGCGTGCCGCGGCGTGCGGTCTGCAAGTTAAAGGCTCCACCGATCAACATCACTTCATCACCGGAATATTTTCCGAACTGGGCCGCGATTCTCTGTGGCAAGATGTCGATTCAAAAACGAAGCGCGGACTGCAAACGCTGCTGCATCCAGAAATGCTTGGTCGAAGCCTCCAAGTTCTCGCACTGGCAAAAAATGTCGATCTTGCCCCACCGCTGGCGGGTTTTAAATTCGGCTGAGAACCACGTGGGCTGCCAGGCACTCCTCGTGCGCTTCTTTTCATCGTCGCAGCTGACTTTGAGAAACCGCTAAGTCTCCCACCGTCGGACCCGGATCATGTCTTCACGACAACAATGTCGCCGTACGTGCTCTCGACGATGGAACGCAATTCGGACTGCTCGCCCGGGGGAACTTTAAATTTGTCGAGCGTCTGCTGAAGGTCATCCATAAACGCAACCCATTCCTGTGGCGTGATATTGAGTTCGCGATGAGAGTCGGCCATAGAACGCCCGGTATATTTCTGCGGGCCGCCGGCTGCCCAACAGACCATTTCCGTGACGAGGTACTTGAAGCCAGCGGGCGGCACCTTGTGGTGAGCTTCGTTGACTGCAGGATTCGCGTTCAGACGGGCGTCGGTCATGACCCGATCGATCAAGTCATCAACAACAGTCGCAATGCTGTAGACACCGCCGAGGCGCTCATAGAGCGTGGGCTGAGATTGTTGCTGGGCTGACATACGTATTTCCTTTTTTGATGGGAAGTTTCTCGGTGAGGATTAGATGGATTTCAAATTTCAAACTGCACCACTATCCAAGGTTTGACGAATCGGAAATATCGGGCTTTTACCGATCGCGCCGACAGTGTGTAATGCCGTTTCGACGTGCGACCAAGGTCTCATAGACGATCAAACCGCCCTCGCTGAATACTCGATCAACATCATTTCATCACCGGAATCCTGTCGGAATTGCTTCGTGATGATCTGCCGGAAGACGCAAAGACGAAGCGCGCGCTACAAACGCTTCTGCACCCAGAAATGCTCGGTCGAAGCTTTCAAGTTCTGGCACTGGCAAAAGATGTCGATCTTGCCGGACCGTTTGCGGGTTTCAAATTTGCTCGAGAACCGCGCTCCACGCTCGGTCTCGATCGCCCGAATCCGTGTTAGGTCCTCTAGACACGGCCCTGTGCGCCGTCCCTAACGCGTTCCACAGGGACGCGGCTACAGCAGAATACGTAACCCCTACGTTCTCTCTGTTTTAAAAACTTCGCGGGCGCTCTCCAACCGCTTGGCGTCCACCAGGTCGCATTGTTCCCGTGCACGTTGCTGCAGCCGAGCGTAATCCACGCCGCGCAGTGATGCGACGTTTTCAGATGCGGCTTCGAGAGCGCTCCAGAGGGCTTCTTTGCCGGTGATGCCGATAAGGAGGGCTTCGAGTGCATCCAGCAACCCCATCTGATCCTTCTCGGAATCACTTACTCGAACTTTCATGCGGGCGAACTTCTCCGCCATCCATGCTCCAGCTTTTCGGACGGCGCTCTCCTTCGCGTCGACTTTTTTTATTAGCTCCTGCAGGCTCCTTTGGTCCGCATCGATTTCCTTGCGCAGGTTCTCGAAAAATTGTTCGAGAGACTTTCCCTCGAACGTCTCGATCAAATGATCGACCAACTCCAACGCTGCCACAGAGCCAGCGTGATGGTCCTTCAAATAGGTCGTTAGGTTTTGATTGCTCATGTTCGTGAAGTTACCTCTCCTTTTTTCTCATCGCGCGTCCCATCGCGAGATAAAGCTTTTACTTTTCGCGTTGGTCTCGGGACAGCGACAACCTGTTGTCACAGGAACGTAACAATAAAGCATTGAGAAGTGTCTCGCCGGTAGTGTATTGTCTAAGTTTCCTGTGCACGCGCCCTCGAAGAGTCTGTCTTATTATTAACGGTATTAACGGCCGGATAACAAGATCTTAGCGATGAAA
Source organism: Verrucomicrobiota bacterium (assembly GCA_003217835.1). Classification (GTDB taxonomy): domain Bacteria; phylum Verrucomicrobiota; class Verrucomicrobiia; order Chthoniobacterales; family UBA10450; genus Udaeobacter. The sequence goes on along the minus strand of QHMQ01000100.1, from coordinate 3,574 downwards.
AGTATCTCGGTGCAGTTGGAGACAGCGGAGAATCAGTCGCGCGCGGCGCGTGCTGGCGATTGGAATCTGCCATTCGATTCGCGGACGGTCGTGACCGGTCTGCTGGTGTTCGCCGCGTATTATCTTGGCGCGAAGATCGGATTTGCGCTGACTTTCCGACCGCATCCAGTTTCAGTTCTTTGGCCGCCCAACTCGATTTTGCTGGCAGCGCTTCTCCTGACGCCCGTCCGCATTTGGTGGGTGCTACTGCTGGCTGCATTTCCGGCGCATCTGGCGGCGCAGCTGCAAAGCAACGTTCCGCCCACGATGATTCTGTGCTGGTTCATTAGCAACTCGTGCGAAGCACTCATTGGCGCGGGTTGTGTCCGGTATCTGATAGATCGTCCGGTGCGGTTCGATCGCCTTCGCAACGTCGGAATTTTTTGCTTCTTCGCTGCGTTTCTGGGGCCTTTTCTTTCTTCCTTTCTGGACGCGGCCTTCGTCGTTATCAATCACTGGGGGCAAGACAGCTATTGGCAAGTCTGGCGAATCCGATTTACTTCTAACGTTTTAACTGCGCTAACCCTCGTGCCTTTTATTGTGAGCTGGAGCGCGGAGGGAATCGCCTGGCTGGGTAAGATTCGTCGCTCGAGATTTCTCGAAGCCGGTCTCCTTCTGCTTGGTCTGCTTTCGGTTAACACCATCGCTTTCTATAAATTTGCACCAACCGCAGATTCAGCGCTGCTCTATTTGCCGTTACCATTTTTAATATGGGCAGCGGTGCGCTTCGGCTCACGCGGCGCGAGCGCGGCCATTTGCACAGTGGGGTTTCTTGCGATATGGAGCGCCGGCCACGGGTATGGGCCATTTTCGACAAGATCCGCAGAAGAAAATGCGCTTTCGATTCAAATGTTTTTGATCGTTATGTCGGTCCCGCTCATGCTTCTTGCCGCCGTCATAGAAGAGCGCAGCAAAGGGGAGACGACACTCCGCGAACGCGAGGAGCGTATCAGCCTCGCAGCCGAATCAGCGGATCTGGCGTTCTGGACCATCAATTTCGAGCGGAAGGAGTCGTGGATGAGCGACAATGGCCGCGCCATTTTCAATTTCGGGCCGGACGAGCCCTTGTCCCGCGAGCTATTTCTCTCCCGCGTGCATCCGGAAGACCGAAACGCCGTCGACGAAGCCATTGAGAGTGCACGAGCCTCGTCGCAGACATTTGAATTTGAATATCGTTTGCTGCGACCCGACGGCGAAACGCGCTGGCTCATCTCACGCGGCCGTTATGGGTACAACGATCGCGGCGGAATCCGCGAACTGATTGGCGTCGCCATCGACGTCACGGCGCAAGTCAAAGCCAATCTCCAGCTGCGACTGCAGCGCGAGGAGATGGCGCACTTGAGCCGGGTGTCGTCTATGGGCGAGCTAACCGCTTCGCTCGCGCACGAACTCAATCAACCCCTCTCCGCCATTGCCAGCAACGCGGCGGCCGGGAGACGATTCCTGACGCAGGGTTCCCCCGAACCGAAAATGTTTGAAGAGTTGCTCGCCGATGTTGCGGCTGATGCCCGGAGAGCGAGCGACATCATTCACGGGATTCACGATTTCGTGCGCAAGAGGGAGGGGACAAGGCGCCTAGTAAATTTGAATGAGATCATCCGGGAGGTCCTGCGACTGCTGCATTCCGATTTGCTGGGACGCGCTACGTTCGTCGAGAAGCAACTCGATCCGAGTCTTCCGTCGGTCGACGCCGATCCGGTGCAGTTGCAGCAGGTCTTGTTAAATCTGTTGATGAATTCACTCGAAGCGATGCACCTGACGTCGACGGAAAAACGTCGAATCCTCATTTCCACAAAATGCGAAGCAGATTCTGTCGTAACCAGTGTGCGCGATTACGGCAGCGGACTTCCGGAAGAAGATATGGATAAGGTTTTCACACACTTTTATTCGACGAAGCCAAACGGAATGGGAATGGGTTTGACGATTGTGCGCTCTATTATCGAGGCGCATGGAGGGAAGTTGTGGGCGGAAAATGTCGCTGAAGGTGCTCGCTTTTTCTTTGCCCTGCCGGTGACACGAAAGTCTGAAACTCGCGAGGTCGCTTGAGAAAAGCCAACAAGCTTGTTTGCGTGGTGGACGATGATCAATCGGTGCGCCGCGGTTTAGGGCGTCTACTTAAGTCTGCTGGGTATGCGCCAGAGACATTTTCTTCAGCCGAAGACTATCTGGCGCGAGAAATCTTCGAAGGTTCGATCTGTCTTGTTCTGGATGTACGAATGCCGGGTTTGAAAGGTCCGGGGTTACAAGAAGCGCTCGAGAAGCGAGGCGCTTGCGAGCAGATTGTTTTCCTTACCGGCCATGGCGACGTGCCGACTGCCACTCGGGCGATGAAAAAGGGCGCCGTTGATTTTCTGACGAAGCCTTTTGACGACGAGGAACTGATTGAAGCCGTTAGACGTGCTTTGGAACGTGCTGAGAAACAATTGCGCAGACGCGGGGAAAGACGGGAAGCGCGCGGACGCGTCGATAAATTGACGCCGCGTGAATTCGAAGTTTTTCGCTTCGTGATTATGGGTCTTTTAAACAAACAGATCGCTGCGGAACTGCACACTGCCGAGAAGACGATCAAAGTTCATCGCGGCCGCGTCATGCAAAAGCTCGGTGTCACTTCCGTGCCTGATCTCGTGCGCGTCTCGGAGCGCGCCGGCGTCTCGCCGGCCCGCAAGCCCGCATAAGACTAAGGTCCATCAGACTAAGGTCCACTACCCTGCCGACTTGTCGGGGCTAATATGTGGCATGATCGCTACGTCCCACATTGAAAATGGGGCGGTCGCGCAAATGCGCATGACGCCCAGTGAAAAGCCTTCCTCGGAAGTTGTTTGCCTGGTGGATGATGATCCCATGGTGCTCAGATCGACCGGCCGTTTACTCGTCTCAGATGGATTCGCCGTGCGTCCGTTTAATAGAGGCGAGGATTTCATTGACTATGTCGCTTCACACGACGTGCCGCTCGTTGTGCTGGACATTTGGATGGAAGAAATGACCGGCTTGGAAGTCCTGGCGCGGCTATGCGCTATATCGCCGCAGACCCATGTGATCGTGATCACAGGACACGAAGATGCCGCCGCGCGGCTCACCGCGACGCAAATCGGCACAGTCGCTTTTTTGATTAAGCCTTTTGATGACGAACAATTTCTCGAGATGGTTCATCGCGCGCTCGGCCACCCGCCTGACACGACGCGCTTGATCAAGCGAGGAGCTCATAGCTCGCTCTAGCCGCATTCGAGGCTGGATGTTTACTGCTCCCTCATTGGACCAAGCTCCCGATAGGAAGAGACCGCCAGCCCTGCGAAAATTACTCTTCC
>QHMQ01000100.1:0-221 GCA_003217835.1 Verrucomicrobiota bacterium | reverse complement strand
AGTAATCCAGTTGGCCCGACGTCGCGCACACCGCAAGCACCTGCGTGCCGCCTTTTGGAGGACCCTCACTTGGCCGCGTCGCGCGCTGAGGGTGTCAACTCTCGTCGACGATTCCGCCAAAGCCTTTGGTGGGAACCCTGCCGCGCCACCGGTACTGGCACCGTTAGACATGGCAATTGGCTTTGGTGAAAGATTCACGTTTGGGGATCCACGGTGGTGAA
>QHMQ01000002.1 GCA_003217835.1 Verrucomicrobiota bacterium | reverse complement strand
TTGTCGTTGACGATGCGCGGCGTCGCAACCGACTCGACTTCGCGCGCGAAGAAAAGCGGGTGCGGATTTCCGTTGCCAAATGGTTGCAGCATCTCATGCCAGCGCAGAAGATCGAAGTTGAGATCGGAGAAGGCCACCTCGTGATCGAGGCGCAAACATGGCTGCAAACATTTATCCGAGAGCAGCTCGCGCGCAACCTGACGAAACTCCGCGGCGAATACGTCAATTTTCTTTTCACGAATCGTTAGGCCGGCCGCCATTTCGTGTCCGCCGAACTTCTCCAGCGATTCCGCGCAGCGATTCAACGCCTCAACCAAATTAAACCCTTCGATACTGCGGCCGCTCGCTTTTCCAATTCCGTTCGCCTCAATCCCGATCACGATCGATGGCCGATGATATTTGCGCGAAATTCGCGAGGCGGCAATTCCAAGCACGCCCGGATGCCAGCCGCGGGCACCAACGACGATTGCTGCATCTCGCGTTGAATCATACTCACGAGCGATTTGCTCTTCTGCCGCAAGGAAGACTTCCTTTTCCACACTCTGGCGCTCGCGGTTTTGTTTATCGAGAAAATCAGCAAGTGCAGCGGCTTCACTTTGATTTTTTGCGAGAAGAAGTTGCATTGATTTTTCCGCAGTGCTTAGTCGCCCCGCCGCGTTGAGTCGCGGCCCGAGCCGAAATCCAATATCCTCAGTCAAAATCGGCGGCCGGACTCTGCTAACCTCGATCAGTTTTCTCAAACCCGGCCTTGTCGATCTGGCAATTTCAATTGCTCCGCGTTGCACGAAAATCCTGTTTTCGCCTCGGAGAGGCACGATGTCGGCTACCGTGCCGAGCGCAACTAGGTCAAGTTGGGCTTTAAGATCAAATCCATCCAGCGGCCGAGTCTTCAGGAGTGCGTGACATACTTTGAAGACGATTCCAACGCTGCAAAGATAATCGGACGGCGAGTCGGGATTGATTTTTGGATTTACGACTGCGACGCAATCGGGCAGCGCCGATTTCGGTTCGTGATGATCCAGCACGATCACGTCCACGCCCCGTTGGCTGATCTCCGCAATCTCGGTAACCGACGAAGTGCCGCAATCGACCGCAATCAGTAACCGCGGCCGATGTTGCGCCAGGCAGCGCTCCATGCTTTCGCGGCTCAATCCATAACCTTCTTCCATCCGCAGTGGCAAAAATAAATCTGGGGCAGCACCATAGGCGCGCAATATTTCCGCCAACAACACGAGTGAAGTCACCCCATCGACATCGTAATCTCCGAAAAGGACGACGCGCTCATGTCGATCGAGTGCGCCGAGAATCCGCTGCACGGCCGATAGCATGTTTGGAAGCAAGAACGGATCGCTCAACGCTTTCAGCCGCGGCCGCAGAAAAGTCTCAACCTCTTCCGCACTCGCGAAACCTTTGCGCATCAGCAGGCGCGCGATGCACTCCGACCCGCAGATTTCATTCCACGAAATCGGCCCGCCCTTAAGCTCCTCGGCCGGCGGTATGATCCATTGGCTTTCCACCGATCAGCTTAGTTGCGGAGAAGTTTCCTGACAAGACGCGGAGGCTCGGTCGCATTCGGTGCGCCCACGCTTTTTTTGCCCTCGACAGACGACCGCACCGATGAAAAAAGAGCCATGATGAAGATGAGATTTGTCTTTTCGATTGGCGCCGTCGCAGCAATCACCGCTAGCTGCCTCCAGGAAGCGTCCGGATTTCTTCAGTACTGGAAAAGATTGGGCCGGTGCCGTCCCATTAAATATTGCGAGGGCGAATCAGGCGTAATTTTATAAAAAAGAATTACGCGCGGTTATTCGGCTGTAAATTCCATCATGTCACCTCGAAGCTCGAAAACGAGACGCGTAAGCTGGGCCGCCCTTATTTGTGTCGTTGTCCTGCTGGTTTACGGAACTTCACCCTATTTTTCATTCTGGCGCTTCACGGTCGCGCTTCGGTCCGGAGATACCGCGGCGATCACTGCGCGGGTCGATTTTCCCGCCGTCCGCGAATCGCTAAAAAAGCAACTAATCGCGCGGTTTTCCCATGCCGGGACCGGTCACAAGCGATGGAATAGGCTCGGCCCGACACTGATCGATGCGCTCGTCGATGCTTATGCTACTCCAGATGGCCTGGCGATGCTCATCGCTAATCCATCGGCCTTGAGGGATCTGCAGCTTCCGCAACAGGCGCCCACTGTTAAAGGTGTTAACTGGTCAAGGCTAAGATACGCATTCTTCACGAGTCCGCGCACCTTTGTGGTCGATCGGGAGGGAATCAAGCTCCGATTCCGTTTCATCGGGCTGCGCTGGCGGCTCAACGATCTCGACCTCGGCCTGGGCAAGCCCAAGAGTTAGCCTTCGCGGCACTGAGATAACATCAACGAAGTGATTTACTCGACTCCGAGCTCCGCCGCCAATCGTTGCGCATCGAAAGGCGCATAGACCTTGGCATCATTATCGAAGTAAACGAACACGTCGAGAGGTAGGGACGCCGCGCTGCGGCGTCCGCGGAGATCGCGGCGCGATGTCGCTATCAGCTTCGCGTCACTCGGTTGCTTGCCTTTTCGCCAATGCTCGATGCGCTCAGCCCACCGATCGAGCGCGCGATCGGTATAGCCGCTGACATACAATTCTTCCGCGCCATGTAGTCGAATGTAAATGAAATCGGCAGTGAGATCTTCAGTGTATGGCCATTTGCCAGCGCTGTCAGCAAAGACAAAAGCGATGTTATGCCTGCGCAAAAGCGCGAAGAACTCCGGCGTCATGAAACTCTCATGCCGAACTTCGATGGCATAACGGAGAGGACGGGAGATGTCGATCTTCGTCCAGGCGCGCGCTTTCAAGTTGTCATCATGGTTTGTCCCCAACTTCGCCGCTTCGCGAGTATTGCGCGGCAACAGATCGAAAAAATTGTTCAATCGTTCCTCGTTCCAGCCCAAATTCGGCGGTAATTGCCAGAGAATCGGTCCAAGTTTTTGGCGAAGAGCGAGAACGCCGGAGGCGAAAAAGTTGGCCAGTGGCGTTTCGACATCGCGCAGTTTTTTCATGTGGGTGATGAAACGCGCGCCCTTGACGCTGAAAATAAAATCGGATGGCGTCTCCGAATACCAACGCTGATAACTCGATGGCCGTTGCAGTGAATAAAATGAGCCGTTGATCTCGACCGAATTCAGTGCGCGGCTCGCGTATTCAAGTTCGCGCCGGTGCGCCAAGCCTTTCGGGTAAAACTTGCCTCGCCACCTCGCATAGCGCCAACCGGAGATGCCGATGCGAATTTGGTCGGGACGCCGCAGCGCGCCGTCTCTACCTACACGAGATCGAACTTGACCTCGCGTTTTTGAATGAGGTCGTGCTTTTCGCATAACTTTTGGAAGATCCCCAGCCCTTCTTTTTCCCTTTTCCCAAAGCGGAATCGCACGTTTTCCCGGTAATAGCGGGAACAAAAGTCGTGATCGAAATCTTTTTCCTCCGCAATCAAGCTGTCAATGTTTGCCAGGTTTTCATCGCGCAACGCCCGCAACCGATCCGCGATCAGCCTTACATCGATAACTTCTGGCCGAACCAGCCAAAGAGCATAGACGAACGGAAGATCCGCAAGCTTGTTCCATTGCTCGCCGAGGTCCCAAAATTGAAATTCGTTTGGGTGCTTTTGTCGAAAGCGAATCGCCTGATCGCCGATGAGCAGGCGGGCGCGCCGGGGAGTAATTGGAGATGTCGATGAACGGATGAAGCGCGGAGCTAAATTCAATTTCGCGAGCAGGCATCGCAGTAGATTGCCGGAAGTTTCCGCTGCGGGGTCGAGCTCAATTTCATCAATCCCGGAAATGTCCCCGGAATGGGCGACGACCACGCTGTAAACCGGGCCGGCCGACGAAATGGAAACATTATCCACGATTCGATAAATCGGGTTGCGCAGAAATTCGAAACTGGAGACGAGCGCAATATCGAGCTCACCGCTCGCAAGCCGTCTGCAGAGTACCGATGGATGATCGAAGTCCACCTGACCTCGCCACCCTCGAATGAGCGGGCGGGCGTTGAGATATTTGACGCACCCGATCCGCAGCGATTTCCCGCTCGTCAGGCGCAAATTAATTCAGTTTCCGCTGCCGATGCGGGTTTCGCTCCGTTTCGCGCCGAAGGAGCTAGATGCCGGTAAAAGCTATCCCGCTGAACGGGTTCACGCCCAGCTTCCCGGATTGCATGTTCGAGCGCTGCGACGGTTTGCTGCTGCGGAGTGGTCGCACCCGCCATGTGGAAAATTTTTTCCTCGATGATCGTGCCGTGCAAATCGTCCACACCGTAACTGAGAGAAACCTGTGCGAGCGGCAACCCCATGCTCACCCAATAAGCCGTGAGATGGTCGATGTTATCGAGATAAATGCGGCTGACGGCTAGATTGCGGAGCTGCTCAAACGCGGACGCAGGTTTCACGTGCGCGAGGATAGTCGTCTGCGGTTCGAAAGCAAAAGGGACGAACCCGGTAAAACCGCCGGTTTCATCCTGCAATTCACGGAGGTGACGCAAATGATCGACGCGGTGAGCAAGGGTTTCGATATGTCCGTAAAGCATGGTGCACGTGCTGCGGCCGCCCATTCGATGCCAGGTTCGGTGGATGTCGAGCCATTCCTCGGCCGTTTCTTTTCCACGGCAAATCTCGTTGCGTACAACCGCATCAAAAATTTCCGCGCCGCCGCCCGTGATTGAGCCAAGGCCGCAATCACGTAAAAGCTCGAGCGTGTCCTGGATGGACATGCGAAAGATCCGCTTTGCGAGGTGCCGGACTTCAATCGCAGTGAATGCCTTGATGTGGAGATCGGGATCGAGCGCACGAAGGCCGCGCAGGAGGTTCAGATACCAATCCTTCTTCAGCGTCGGATGCAACCCGCCGACCATGTGTACTTCAGTTATTCCAAGGGGGAGCGCTTCCGCGACTGCACTGATGATCTCGTCAACAGCAGATTCAAAGGCGTGGGCGTCCCTTTTCTTGGCGGCGAAGGCACAGAACTGGCAGGAGAGTACACAGATGTTGGAATAATTGATGTAACGGTTGTGGATGTAACTGGCGTAGTTTCCATTTTTTCGCTCGCGCACTACGTTGGCGATGATCCCGAGCGCGTTGAGATCGTTCGAGCGATACAGATTGAGGGCATCGGCCTCTGAAATTCTCCGGCAGGCCTCAACTTTTTCAGCGATCGGCCGAAGTTCTTTGGGAATAAGCAGGTAATTCATTCGCAGCCGAGGGTCAAAGTCTCGGGCAACCAAGAATGCACAGAGCGCTTCCAGCTTGCAACAAAAACCATGACGACGAATGTCGGAAAGGAGCAGATTTCCGCCACGTGCCAGATTGTCAGCAAATTCCGCTCGATGCACACGTCTAAGTGACCAATGTCTGGCAAAGATCGAGGAACCGTGGGAAGATCGGACGAGGACGCCGAGGACGTACGGCTGATGCAATTGGTGAGCGGGGGGGACACCAGCGCATTCGAGGAACTCGTTGACCGGCACCAAAGTCTTGTCGCCGGCACAGTTGCGCGCATGCTCGGGAGCAACTCAGATGTCGAAGATATTGCGCAGCAAGTCTTTATCCGTGTCTGGAAAAGTGCCCGCCGATATGTCCCGCGCGCCAAATTCACGACTTGGTTGCTGAAAATTACGCGCAACCTTGTTTTCAACGAGTTGCGCCGATCCAAGCGTCATGCGTTTGTTCCGCTCCAATCGGAGCCCGGCGCGGAGGAATTTCCTTTGAAGGATGAAAAGAATCAGGCTCCAGATGCATCGCTTCTGGAGACCGAACTCCAGCAAGCGATTGAAGACGCGATCATGCAACTTCCGGAGAGTCAGCGCATGGCCCTCATTTTGCGGCGCTATGAACAGCTTAGTTATGAGCAAATCGCCGAGATCCTCGATCTCTCTGTGCCCGCGATAAAAAGCGTTCTCTTCCGCGCGCGAACAGAACTGCGCTCACGCTTAAGCAGGTACCTTGCTTAGGCGAATGCCTCGCTTTCAGCCTCGTTCGTCCGGGTCAATCACGCGCCCCCGGACACGCCGTATTTGGGTGTGATGCGTGAGCACGTGCACGCGTCCGTCGCTTCCGCGAAAGAAGGCGCTCAAAATCCAACTGACGATGCTGATGACAATCGCGCCCCAGAATGCGCTGCCAAAAGTGTCAACGTGGAATCCGATAACGATGCTCGGCACGAAGAGCAGCATCAGACCGTTCACGATCAGAATAAAAACACCCAGCGTCAGCAAAATTAATGGCGCACTAAGGATCAAGAGGATGGGACGAAGAAATGCATTAAGGATCCCAAGCAGAAGCGCGGCACCGATCAACGCGGCGACGCTGTCGTAACGGATTCCGTGGATGATCGATGAGGCGACCATCACCGCAATCGTCGTAATCGCCCAGCGGAAAACGAAGTGTTTCATACGAAGAAGTTATCGGGATTCTATTGTAGCAAACGCGAGCGAGAAACTGCTTGCCAACCGCCCGACGCTGAAATCATCAACACCAATCAATCTGTGCCTAAAAAGAGCAAAATTGTCCAAACTAAAACTGGAGGACCGCCAGAAGCTGGCGGATCGCTCTCCGAAATGAAAATAAAAAAAACGTCGCCGCGCGGCGCATCAACGAGTCGAAAACCCGGCGGGCCCACCCGCCAGAAAGGTTCGACTACGGCGAAAGCAAAGCCCTCGATGCCTCCTGAAGCAGGGCAAACGGAAGAGCCGTTGGATGAACAAATTCGTATGCGCGCATACTTCATTTCGGAACGTAGGCGCCGATTTGCTCTGCCAGGCGACGCCGATTCGGACTGGCTCGAAGCCAAGCGGCAACTGCTTTCTGAATCACCCCGGCGGTGAGGCGAGCGGCCTTTAACCACTAATGAACACGAATAGACACGAATAATTGGGGAAATTGTTTTGTGAATTAGTGTTCATTCGTGTCCATTCGTGATTGATGCAGGAAAAAGCAGTTTTCGATCTTAAAGAAGCGTTGCGGGAACGCGTCGCGATCATTCACGACGAAGCGAGTCGTCGTG
>QHMQ01000001.1:4858-5426 GCA_003217835.1 Verrucomicrobiota bacterium | reverse complement strand
CACGATCGCGGTTTTACCGACACCCGGGTCCCCGATGAGCACCGGATTATTTTTCGTCCGGCGCGACAGCACCTGCATGATGCGCCGGATTTCGTTGTCGCGTCCAATGACCGGATCAATCTTGCCGCGTCGCGCGAGCTCGGTGAGATCGCGTCCGTACTTCTCCAGCGTTTGATATTTACCCTCGGGATTCTGATCGGTCACCCGTTGCGAACCGCGGACCTGCTGGAGTGCTTGCATCAGCTTATCGCGCGTCACGCCGAACTCTTTCAGCAATTTGGCCGCGGGAACATTCGCGCCCATTAGCGCGAGCAGATAATGCTCGGCGCTCGTGAATTCATCCTTCAATTTCGACATCTCCTTTTCCGCGCCATCCAGCACGCTGCGGAGTTCGTTTGCCAGTCGAAGATCGACCGCGGCGCCATGGATTTTCGGACGGCGCCCCAACTCTGAACGCAAACCATCGCGCAACTGGTTCGCATTGACTCCAACTTTCTCGAGGAGCGGCCGCGTTATTCCGTCGGTTTGATCGAGAAGAGCAGAAAGAAAATGCTCATTGGCAATTTCC
>QHMQ01000001.1:0-4776 GCA_003217835.1 Verrucomicrobiota bacterium | reverse complement strand
CGCACTTTTGGACTACGCCTCGGCGCGAGCAAATTTGCACCACTTCATTGCAGCTTCAGCGCTCCCCGCGTATCAGTCTTGGCCATGAGCGCGGAAGAAAAATGGATTGGACATAGAGCGCTGGCCCTTTTGCGACCGGGCGCTTTCCGGCGTTACATCATTGGCTCGGCCATTTCTGACACGGGGACATGGATGCAGGTCATGGCCCAAGGATGGGTCATGAGCACGCTCACGAACAAAGCGATTCTTCTGGGCATGGCCAATTTCGCAGCCGGGATTCCCACTCTCGCACTTACGATGTACGGGGGGTCTGTGGCCGATCGATTTGATAAGCGAAAAATTCTGATCGCAACGCAAATTGCGCAAATTCTGCTTGCGGTTGGATTAGGCTGGCTCGTTCTCGCTGGCCGAATTCAGATCTGGCATATCCTTTGTTTTGCCGCGCTGCTTGGGATTTCGATTGCGTTTGAGATGCCGGCAATTTCAGCACTCGTGCCTGAACTTGTCCGTCGGGATGAAATTGCGGCGGCGGTCGCGATGGACCGCTCAGTTTTTCACGGCTCACGTTTGGTGGGACCATCGCTCGCCGGTTTGTTCGTCGGCTGGTGGGGCGCGGCTTCGGCTTTCTTCGCGAAGATTTCGCTGCCACCACGAGTAAAGGGAACTGCAGAAGAGGAGGAGCAACGGCGCAGCGGCATCATGGACGGTTTTCGTTACGTCCGATCGGATCGAACCATTCTGTCGATGATCGCGCTAATCGCGTGCACAACGATTTTCGTTTTCCCAACGATCTCTGTGATGCTGCCGCTTTACGTGCGCAACATTTTACAGCTCGGTCCACGGGAACTGGGCTGGTTAATGGCGGTTTCGGGCACCGGCGCGTTTTCAGGTTCACTCGGCCTGCTCACGATCGCGCGAGACAAGCGACTAAGGTTCATGAGCGGCAATGTGCTGGCCATCGCGCTCGGAATGTTTTTCATGTCGCGTTCGCATAGTTTTCTTCTCACTGCTTGCTCCATGGGAATACTGGCGATCGCCCTCTCCATGAACTTCGGTCTGGCTAACACGATTGTGCAAGAGCACGCGCCTCCTGAATTGCGCGGCCGAGTCTCCGCTGTTTTCGGACTGAGTTTCTTTGGCTTAATGCCGATCGCCGGCCTCGTCGTCACTGGCTTTTCCGATTTGGTCGGAATGCGCACTGCACTCGCGGTTGCATCAATAGTCTATGGAATTGCCGCGTTCGCTGTTTTAAGCCTGGCTGGTCGCCACGTTTGCGACCGCCCGATTTCGCCGACACCTAAGCCGGAACTCACGCCGGTAGCGTGAGCGCGCGTTAGGCTAATGATTGCCTTTTCCACTTGTTGGAACTCCGGACGCCACACGACCGGAGACGCGATGCTGTGCGAGATCAAGAGCAAGCTCGGGTTCGAGTTGATTGAGCTGGGCCACGGTATTCGCATCTCGCTCATGCCGGGAATCCAAAAAATGTTCGATGCCGGCGAAGTTCGCTTCAGCAGTCTGCATAACTTTTGTCCGTTGCCCGTCGAAGTCATGGCTGCTTCGCCAGACTGCTATCAATATTCCGCTATTTATCCGCAAGAACGCGAGCGCGCGATTAAGCAAACGTTCCAGACAATTGATTTTGCTGCGCAACTAGGCGCGCCCTTTGTCGTGTTGCATTTGGGGGCAGTGAACATGAAACCCATTACCGATCAACTGATCGAACTGACGAAGGCGGGGAAATACCTGTCACGCAAATATGTCCGCCTAAAGTTAAGAGCCGTGCAAAAACGTGAGAGAAATGCAGCCACTTACCTGCAGCGCGTAAAGGATTGCCTTCGCCGCGTAATCGATTACGCCGCTTCGAAAGATGTCAGACTGGGGCTTGAAAACCGACGCGGTTATGAAGAAATTCCGACCGAACGCGAATTGCCAGCGCTACTCGACGAAATGAACTCGCCGCAGATTGGCTACTGGCATGACTTCGGTCACGCTCAAATCAAAGAAAACTTGGCATTTCTCGATCATGCCGAGTGGCTGCGCGCGATTGCTCCGCGCACGGTTGGCTGCCATGTGCAAGATTGCATTTGGCCTGCCCAGGATCATCAACCGCCGTTTGTTGGAAATGTCGATCTTGAGAAACTTGTTCCGCTTCTTCCCTCAAACTGCTTATTTGTCTGGGAGATGAGTCCGCATAAAACGGCCGATGAAATTCGGCAATCGGTCCAAACTTGGAAGCAACATTTCGGCGAATGAAAAAAATCCTGGTTACGCTTTTTCAGCTCGCCGCTACGATCGCGGTACTCTATTGGGTTTACCACGATCCCGAGAAGCGCGCACAGATGGTTGAGGCGCTCAAGAATGCCCAATATCAGTGGGTTGTAATCGGTATCCTCGCTTACGTTCTAGTGGAAATTGCAGCTGCCTTTCGCTGGCATGTTCTGCTAAAAGTTCAGGGTATTCATCTGAGTCTTCCGCGCTTGTCGGGCTTGTTCTTGATCGGCATGTTTTACAACCAGTTTCTGCCTGGCGGAACAGGCGGCGACATCATCAAGAGCTATTTCTTGCTCAAAGAAACGCCTGATAAGAAGGCGGGTGCACTGCTGGCGGTGATATTCGACCGCTTCATCGGTCTGGTCGCGTTGATAGCGATCACCGGCGCGCTCATCAGCTTGCGCTATGACTTCTTGTCGAAAACTACAGAGACACGATGGTTGCTTCGGTTTTTGCTCGTACTCCTTGGCGCGTCGATCCTGGGGTTGCTCTCCACTTTTGTAATCAGCGGATTTAATCTATTTCATTCGCTGCCGAAAAAATTTCCTGGCCGTGAAAAGCTGATTGAAATCTCCGCTGCCTATCATCTTTACGCGCATCATTGGCGTGCGACGCTCGCCGCGTTCGGCGCGTCGATCGTCGCGCATCTCGCAACGTTTGCGACGTTCCTCTGCGTTGCTTACTCATTGCGCGCGAACGTAAAGATCGTGGATTTCTTTGCCGTGATGCCAATTGAACGCACCATTTCTGCGATGCCGATCAGTTTTGCCGGTATCGGGTGGCGCGAAAAAGTTTTGCAGATCATGCTGCACGGCCTGTGCGGAGTGCCGGAAGCGACGGCGATTCTCATCGGCTCACTTAGTTTTCTCGTTATTCTCATCTGCTGCCTGCCCGGGGCTATTGTTTATTTCTTTTACAAACCGAGCGGCGTGGTCACACACGTGAAGTTGCGCCAGATGCAGAAAGAAGTCGCGACGCTGGGACATGAGATCGGCGAAACGGAATAATGCGGGAGGAATCTCAGTTTCCCGATCCAAACTAGGCCGCGGCGCCCGGCGGCGGCCGGACCGCTCCCACATTTCGCGCCGCCCATTTGTCGCCGCCACCTTCGCGATGACGGTCGATGGCAAAGTCACTACACGAAATTTCTCGCCGGTTGATTTCACCTCGCGCGAAGACAAGCTGCACTTGTTTCGACAACGTGCGCTAGCCGATGCTGTCCTGGTCGGACACAGCACACTCAAGCGGGACAATGTCCGACTTGGTTTGCCGCAAGCAGATTTGCGCGAAGCAAGAATTGAACGCGGGCAAATGCCCTACCCAATTCGCGTAATCGTTTCTAATGAAGGAAAGATCGATAATCGCTTGAACATTTTTCAGTCGGATATTTCCCCGATCATTATTTTTTCTACGAGGCGAATGCCCCCGCAATATCGACAAGCCTTGCGACAAAAAGCGACGCTCCATCTAAGCAAGGCAGAACACGTCGATCTTGCCGCCATGCTGCGAATATTACGCGAGAAATATAAAGTTCGCACCGTCGCGTGCGAAGGTGGGCCGACACTGTTTCGCGCCCTGTTAGAGCGCGGCTTGGTCGATCAACTTAATCTTACCGTTGCCCCTTATATGTTCGGCGGAGCTAACGCGCCGACTTTGACCGGTCTGAGCAAGGAATTTTTATCGGCCAGCGTGCATTGCGGTTTGATCGATATGCGAGTTGTCGGCCAGGAGTGTTTCCTGACCTATCGAATCAAGCATCCGCGGCGACGCTGGAAGTAGAGCCGCCTTGACGGCGCGGCCGTCGCACGAGTTCACCGCCGCAGTTTGGACAAACAGCGTTCATCTGCTCGGCGCAATTCGCACAATATGTGCATTCGAAACTGCAAACATATGCTGCTCCGCCTGGTGTAAGCGGCACTCCGCATTTTTCACACGATCCCTTCATTTCTAACGCCATTTCTTTCTCCTTTCTATTTTGAAGAATTTCTCGAAACTATCACATCTCGAGAAGAGGACGCGCAACATCGCTGAACGGCGTGGGTTACCATCTTATCCCCATCATCACGATGCGCAGACTTGCAGGGTTTAATATAGTCGTCGCGCTTCTTCCGATTTCAGTTCTGGCGCAAGCCACCGTCGAGGGACGCGTAGGGCTGCCGAAATCGCGTTCGGCGCCGGTCGTCGCCAAGCGTTACGAGATCGTTACGCGCGGCGGCGCTCTCTCAACGCAGCCGCCTCTGGCTGTGGTTTATCTCACTGGCTCTTTTCCAAGAGTGAGGTCGCCTTCGACAAAGCAGATCGCGCAAAAAGACTTGGCTTTCCTTCCGTCGCTTCTGCCGGTGCAAGTCGGCACAAGAGTGGAATTCCCCAACCTCGACGACACGTACCACAGCATTTTTTCGTACTCACCAGCGAAACGGTTTGATCTGGGCCGCTACCGCCCGGAGGAGAGACCTATCCCTTCAGAGGTTTTTGATACTCCAGGGCTGGTGACTCTGCGCT
>QHMQ01000148.1 GCA_003217835.1 Verrucomicrobiota bacterium | reverse complement strand
GTAACCACACGCGAACTTGGGCTCGAATATTTCGCGAAACGCAACACGGGAAGCGGCGGCCGGCAAATGCCGTCGCATTACAGCAACGCGAATCTGCATATCTGGAGTGTGCCGACGCCGACCGGTTCGCAGCTTCTCCCCGCATGCGGAATTGGCTGGGGCATTAAGCTCGATGATAAAAAAAATCTCGTTGTCACGACCGTCGGTGACGCCGCGACTCGCCAGGGCGATTTCTTCGAGGCAGTTTCGTTCGCGAAGGAAAAGAAATTGCCTGTCCTTTTCATCGTTGAAGACAACGCCTACGGCATCAGCATGGCGACACGGGAAACCAATCCATTGGCGCTTGGCGTTCTCGAGGCGAGCGATTGGCAACAGATCGATGGCCGCGATGTCCAGACAGTTTATGAGGCAGCGAGCGCGGCGATGGAGAAAATCCGCGCCGGCAAAGGCCCGGCGTTTTTCTGGGTGAAGATGGAACGGCTTTCCAGTCACACCAGTTCCGATGACCAAAAACTCTATCGCAGCGCGGAAGAATTACGGGCGCTCGAAAAATGTGATCCGCTTAAATGCTGGAAGGATCAGCTGATTGAGGAAGGTGCGATCACCGCTGAAGAATTCGCAAAGATCGATAATGAAATCAAGGAACGCATCCGCCGGGAGTACAGTGACGCGGAAAAAGCGGAAGATCCATCACCTAACCAGCTCCTCTCTAACGTGGCGAAACCACCGCCACGGACCGACAAGGAGATCCTGCCGCCTGGGAAATATCGCATCGGTGACACCGTGAATAAAACATTGCGCGTTGGTCTGGAGGAAGATCCGCGACGCATCATCTTCGGCGAGGACATCGAGGATCCAAAAGGCGGCGTGTTTCGACTTACCCAAAAGCTTTCAACCGACTTTCCTAAGCAAGTTTTCAATTCGCCGCTGGCAGAATCGACCATTCTCGGCGTGGGTTGCGGCCTCGCGGCCTACGGCAAACGCCCTGTGTTCGAGTTGCAATTTATCGATTTCATTTATCCAGGGTTCAACCAGCTCGTCACCAACATCTCGACTTTACGCTGGCGATCGTTCGGGAATTGGAAATGCCCGTTGGTGATTTACGCGCCATATGGAGCTTATCTTCCCGGCGGAAGTTTGTGGCATAGCCAGGCCAACGAATCGGCGCTCGCGCATTATCCCGGATTGAGTGTCGTAATTCCAAGCACACCAGAAGACGCCGCCGGCTTGCTTTGGACGGCGATGCAGAGCGAAGACCCGGTCATCTTTCTGATTCCCAAACATCTGCTTTGGGCGGAACACGAATCGCGACAACCTGTCCGTGCCGTGCCCTTTAGTCAGGCAAGCAAACGCAGCGACGGCTCTGATCTGACGCTCGTGGCATGGGGCAACACCATCGAAAAATCTCTCGAAGCGATCGCTAAGATCGGTAACGCTACGAGTGTAGAGTTGATCGATCTGCGCTCGATTGTTCCATGGGACAAGGCCGCTATCGAAGAATCGGTGCGAAAAACGGGCCGCCTTGTCGTCGTGCAAGAGGACACGGAAAACTGCAGCGCCGGTCAGATGATTATCTCGCATCTCACCAGTGATGCAGAACTCTGGAGCACAATGATTAGTCCACCGATTCTTGTCAGTAAAACCAACGTCATGATCGGTTACAATCCGATCTACGAATATGCGGCGCTGCCGGATGTCGAGCGCATTGTCGCTGCAATCAAGAAATCTGTTTCGACCACACACGAACGCGCGCCTGTAGCCGCGGGCGCTGACCGCGGCCGTGTAAGCGCGCGGGCGGGAGTCGAAATGCCGGGATCAGCGACCCCGGCTACAGTTCCCGAATCCAAGATCGACATGTCTAAACAGCTCGCCCAAAGCATCACTGTCCCGATTATGGGCGAAGGGATTCGCAACGCGAAAATTGTTTCGCTTTTGAAAAATCCCGGCGACCCCATCGCGCTCGACGATCCACTTTGCGAAGTTGAAACCGACAAAGCGGTCTATCCAATCGAGTCATCTTTCGCCGGAGTGATGGGAGAGTGGAAAACGAAAATTGGCGACACTGTCGATATCGGCCAGGAACTCGGCACGATTCTGATCGGTGAAGCTTCTTTTGCGGATCAATTCCAACCTGCTGCAAAAGAATCAGGTGATGGGAAGAATAAAACTGCAGAGGCAGCCGTGTCCGGTCGCCGCGGCGACACGGAGTCGTCCAGCGGAGAGGCGGCTGTAGAATTAGATGATCGCGGGCAGCCCGCACGCCACCACAGGATCGAACCTGCTCTTTCGCCAACGATCACCCGTAAACTCAGCCGGGTTATTCCCGCCAATTTGCAGATCGACGCGCGCTGGGACGCGATTCAAAAGGCGCGCGATGTAGCGAAAAAGAAAAATGGGGAAAACGCCCCCTCTCCTTCGGCGATGATCGCCTGGGCGGTTGTGCGTGCGATGGAAAAGCACGCGCCGTTCCGTCGCTTGATTCTTGAGGACGATCGCATCATCGAGAATGACGATTTCGATCTTGGCATCGCCGTTGCATTGGAAGGCGATCGCCTCGCGACCGCAGTGATCGCGCACGCTAACAAGAAAAGCTGGTCGGAGTTCGTGAAGATTTATAATGAGACGGTGGAGGCAACTCGTGGCGGCCGTGTGGATGCAATGAACGCGCCAGTGGTCATCACGAGCCTCGGCGCGTTTGGCGTGAAAGCCGGCACGCCGATCGTCGTGCCGCCATCAGTTGGGACGCTCTTTGTTGGCAGTGCCCATCGCGAAATGATCTCAAACGGAAAGAAAAAAGACGAAACCGCCGAAGTGATCACACTTTCGCTCACATTTGATCACCGGGTCGTTAACGGCGCTGGCGCAGCCAATTTCGTGCACGAAATCAAAGAGCAGATCGAACGATTTAAGATTCCAAACGGAGTACCGCATTCTGCCAACTTCTCAGCTGCTTAGATCATCCCCGCGGTAGAGCCGCGCGTTCGTCGGGCTCTCGCGTTACTCGCTTGATCACTTCGGCTTTGCGGAAAATCATCCAGACACCGGCAAGCACGAAACAAGCGCCCAGAAGCGACGACAGAGAAAATTTTTCCCCGCCGACAGCCCAGCCCAACATGACAGCGCCAGGTGGCGTGATCAACGAGACTGTTTGCAACTTGGCCACCGACATTCTTGGCAGAAGCCAGTACAGAAGCAGAAACGTGAGCGCAGAACCGATCACTGCGAGATAAAGCAAACAAAAGATCGATAACGCGCTCCAATGAAACCGTAGCGGATTCCCCTCCACCACGAATCCAGTCACCAGCAACGGCGCTGCGCCAAAAATCATCTGCCAGGCCGCAATCATTCCTGGCGCCACCTGCAGCACGCGCGCTTTGAGTAACACGTTCGAGAACGCCGCGACCGCGCCTCCGAACACAATGCCGAGTCCACCCCAGAATGCCATCGGTCCGTTGAAACCGAGAAGTCGCGCGCAAATGATCGTCACTCCACCGAGTGCGAGTACCGAGCCTGCGAGTTTCTGCAGTCGCATCGGTTCGGCGGGAAGCATTAGATGGGCGAACACCATGCCAAAGATCGGAATTGTCGCCTGCAATACCGCGGCCAGACCGGAAGAGACATAGAGCTCGCCCCAAAAAAGCAGCCCGTAGTTTACGGCAAACATCAGGACGCCGGTAAAAGCGAGCAGCACGTAATCGGAGGCGCGCTGCGGCAATAACCGGACGCGTCCAGCCGACACTGCCAGAAGAACGA
>QHMQ01000099.1 GCA_003217835.1 Verrucomicrobiota bacterium | reverse complement strand
TTTCTTTTTGAAGATATTCCCGCCGATCTACAGCAGAGATTCCTAAGCGTGTCGGAGGGTGACGTACTGGAACCAGCCGCGCACGGCGACGGATTCGAATTATGCCGAATCATCAAGAAAATCGAGCCGCAAGCGGACGATTCGACGGTGGGATTGCGAATCGAGCAACGACTCGTTGATCGGCATTTCTCTGAGCTCAGCAGCAAGTACACCCAACGACGACTTGGCACTTTTACTTCGGCAGAATGAAAACGCAAGACAGCGAAATTCTGAGACGGACATCGGTATTCCGGTTCGTTTCCGACGAGCACTTTGGCGCGATTGAGCCGCTCTTGCAGGAAGAACACTACGATTTCGGCGATGTGATCGTAAAGCAGGATGATCCGGCCGATTCATTTTACGTTTTAACAGGCGGGCGGGCACGTGCGCTGAAAATCAAGTCAGACGGCGAGGAGATTCCGCTGGGCGTGCTAAAACCAGGCGACTCTTTTGGAGAAGCCGCCTTGTCGGAAGGTGGAACGCGGAGCGCAACAGTCCGTTGTAGCACAGCGGTGGATGTTCTGCGGATCGATCGCACCGATTTTCTCGAACTCGTTCGCCGAGTGCCCGAGCTGAAGGGCTACGTCGAGACGACCGGCCGCAACCGGGCGCTACAAAGCTTCCTTTATCAGTTTAGTAACTTCGGGCGGCTCCCGGCACCTGCTTTGCGTAGCGTGATCGACAAATTAAAACCCGCCGGATTCGCGAAAGGCACTCTTATTATTCGCGAAGGTGACGACGCTGGACCGCTCTACGTAATCGAGAAAGGGCGGGCGCGAGCCTTTACCGGAGTCAATGGCCGCGATCAAAATCTCGCGTTTTATCGCGAAGGCGATTTTTTTGGCGAACTCTCAATCTTGAACGGCTCGGCGCGCGCAGCGTCCGTAGAAGCATTCACAGATTGCCAGTTGCTCGCACTCGACGCGAAATCGGTGCGCGACTTGCGCCGCCGCTTCCCCGAGTTCGACAAGCTTCTTAGCGAGCGGCTTGCATTATACCAGGCAAAAACAGAAGCGCGTATTCCGCTTGATTTCACAACGGAACTGCTTCCTGCGGAGACAAAGGTGCAGGACAAAGTGGAACTGGACGGTGAACGGCCGGACGCCGAAGCCGAAGAAAAAGAAGATCCGTTCGCCGACGAGCAGGGCTTGTTCCGCAAACGCGGCAAGCGCATCCGCAAAATCGACCACCTGATGCAAATCGACGAAATGGATTGTGGCGCGGCAAGTCTCGGGATGATCTGCCGGCATTTCGGCCGGAAGGTAAGCTTGGCGCGCATTCGACAGCTGTGCCACACCGCAACCGATGGTACCAGCCTGAAGGCGCTTTCTCGCGCCGCAACCGAGCTTGGGCTGGCGGCGCGCGCACTAAAAGTCTCACTGCGCAACCTTCCAATGATGCCGTTGCCAGCCATCGTCCATTGGGAAGGCAATCATTGGATCGTTCTCTACGATGTCAATGAGCAGTTTGCGCGTGTGGCCGATCCGGGGCTGGGGCTGCGGAAAATCCCGCGTCGCGAATTTGAAGCGAAATGGACCGGCTATGCCGCGTTATTCGATTACACGATAGCGTTCGAACAGGCCCCGGAAAGCAAGCCAACGTTGGCGTGGATTCTTCCATTCCTCGCACGCTTTAAGGTCATCTTGCTGCAAGCTCTGGGGTTGGCCGTCGCCGTCAGTTTCCTTCAACTGCTCTTTCCGGTGTTCACGCAAATGGTCGTGGACAAAGTTATTGTCGAAAATGACATCGGTCTGCTCAAGACGATTTTGCTCGGCATGCTCGCCGCGCTCATCTTCGTGCAAGTCTCCACCATCGCGCAGGAATATTTGCTAGCCTTTGCCGCCATGCGGCTCGACACGGCGGTGCTTGATTTCTTGAGCCGAAAGCTTCTCTCGCTGCCGATGACTTATTTCACCAGCCGTCGGACGGGCGACATTCAACGCCGGCTTGCCGGGGCGACAGAAGTGCGACAATTTGCCGTCCAGCAAGGAGTCGGCGCTTTACTTGCAGTAGTCTTTCTCGTAGGCGCAGTCATTTTGATGGGGATGTATAGTCCCCTGCTCACCCTCGCGTTCCTGGCAACGACGCCTCTTTATGTCGGACTAATGATTTTTTCGGTGAAAGTGCTTCGCCCTTTGTTTCAGGGCGTGGAAGAAAGCCAGGGCAAATACAGTTCGCACCAAATCGATGCAATCAAAGGCATCGAGGCAGTGAAGGCAGCGTCCGCCGAGACCGCATTTCGTGACGCGATTCTGCACGAGTTTCTCTCCGTTTCGCAAAAATTGTTCAAGGCGAACTTTATTGTAATGTCGTACGACAGTGTCCTGCAGAGCATAGGTCTTCTCTCTACTGCGATCTTCCTGTGGGTGGGCGCGACCCAGGTCATTAACGGACATTTGAGCGTCGGCGGTTTTGTCGCATTTAGCTCCCTGACAGCAATGGCCTACGCCGGCATTTTGAAAGCCCTCGGGGTTTGGGACACCATGCAACATGCCGCCGTCCTTTTGAATCGGCTGAACGACATTTTCGAACAGGAGCCGGAGCAAGGCCATGACCGCTCTCGGCTCATCCCGGTGCATAGCCTGGAAGGGCGCATCGAGCTGCGGGGAGTTAGTTTCAAATACGGCGGACCCGAAGCACCCGACATTTTAAAAAATATTACGCTCGATCTGGCACCAGGGCGCATGGTGGCGTTCGTCGGCCGTAGCGGCTGCGGCAAAACCACGCTCATCAAATTAATTGCCGGCCTCCTCGAACCGACGGAAGGAACCATCTTTTTCGACAATGTCGATTTAAAGACGCTCAATTATCGTGATGTGCGACGGAACATCGGAACGGTTCTTCAGGAAAATCACATGTTTAATGAAACGATCACGCGCAATATTTCCTTTGGCGATCCAGAGCCCGATCTCGATCGCGTGTTTGCCGCCGCGCAAGGCGCCGCCGCGCACGATTTCATCATGCGCTTGCCGCTCGGTTATGAAACAAAGATCGGCGAATCGGGACTATCTCTGTCCGGTGGCCAGAAGCAACGCATCGCCATCGCGCGGGCAATCTACAACAATCCTCCGGTCTTGATCTTTGACGAAGCCACGAGCGCGCTCGATACAGAATCGGAACGCGCGATCCAGGATAATCTCGGGCGGCTAATGGCTGGTCGCACAACCATCGTGATCGCTCATCGACTCAGCACGATTCGGGAAGCGCATTCGATCGTCGTGCTCGAACAAGGCAGTGTCGCCGAGATTGGTGCGCACGATGAGTTGATGGCGCAGCGTGGGCTGTATTATTACCTTTCGAGCCAACAACTGGGAATCTGAAGTAATTCCGCAATGAGCTCACAATTAACGCAACGCGGCTCCATTGATGTGGAATCCGAAATGTCGCCACAGGAACCGCCGCCTTGGATCATCCGTTCGGCGGCGTGGGTATTGATGGGAGGGTTTCTTTTAGCGCTGCTCGTCGCGATTGTTGTGCGACTACCGGAGACTGTACATTGCCCGTTCATCCTAATTCCCGCCACGGGCGCCGATCCAATCCAATCACCCCGGCAAGCCATAATTAGTCGGGTCGCGGTCGGGGAGGGTCAACCTGTGAAAGCCGGCGAGGACCTGTTTATTTTGCGCTCTGATGAGATCCGTGGCTGGGATACTCAATTCCGGACGCTTACCGAGGAGTTACGCAATAAGGTAGAAAGCCTTACTCAATATGAAACTGCTTACGTGTCGCAACTTGAGATAAAAAAGGCCGAAATCGAGCAGGCAAAAAGCGAAGTGAAATTCCGCGAAAATCATGCGGCTACGAGCCGCGACCTGGTCACGCGCATGGAGAAATTAGCCAAGCTGGGCGGTGAATCGGAAATCGACCTTGTAAAGTTGAAACTCGATTTAGCCGGCTCCGAAAAAGATTTGAGTGTGGCTCAAAGAACTGTGCAGCAGACGAATCTCGACCGTGAGCGAATAGAGACAGAGCACGCGCGTCAACAGGGCGAGCAACGATCGGAAATCGAGAAATTAAAAATGCGGATCGGCGCTCTGAAAATAGACCTGGAAAACACCCAGCAGAACTTGCTGACAGTTCGGAGTCCCTACGAAGGCGTGATCACTTCAATGGATCAACGCACCGTAGGCAGTTTTGTGCAGCAGGGACAAGTACTTTGCCAGCTCGCACGGAAGGATGCGAAACCGCGAGCCCGGATGACCTTGAACGAAGCTGGCCTTCCGAAACTCGCCATCGCGCTGCGCGTGCGGTATTTCTTCGAAGCGTTTCCTTACCAACGTTACGGCGCGGTGACCGGAAAACTCGACTGGATCAGCCCGTCTGCAGTTGGTTCCGGCGATGGCTCGCATTTCGTCGCGCTAGGTTCGCTTGATCGCGATGTGATATCTTCACGGCCAGGACAGAGTTTGCCTTTGCGCGTCGGGATGAGGGGAGACGCGCACATCATCGTCGGCGGACGCACGCTGATTGAATACGCGTTCGAGCCAATTCGGCAGTTGCGTGAAAGCATGAGGCAATAATTCCTCAGGATTACGATGCAAGAGCCGCTCTCCAGATTGAGAATCGAAGATCTGACGACAAGCAATGCTGCCATGGCGCGTTGTTTGCAGTTGGCAGCGCTGGCCGCGAAGTCGGAGGTACCGATCGTGCTTCTCGGCGAGACAGGCACAGGCAAAACCCTGCTCGCTCACGCGATTCACAACTCCTCAGCACGTGCAGAACGACCCTTCATTGCGTTTAACGCGTCGGCGATCAGCGACACGTTGCTCGAAAGCCAGCTGTTTGGTCACGAGCGTGGCGCTTTCACCGGCGCGCAACAAGGCATCAAAGGAAAATTCGAATTGGCCAATAACGGCACGCTGTTTCTCGACGAAATCTCGGAAATGAGTCCGCTTGCCCAGGTAAAAATCTTGCGCGTGCTCGAGTACGGCGAATTTGAACGCCTCGGCTCCGAACGAATGCTCACCTCTAACGCCCGAATCATCTGCGCGTCAAACTGTTCGCTGCGCGAACGAGTGCGACTGGGCAAATTTCGCGAGGATCTTTACCAGCGATTAAACGGCCTTACCCTCCTCATCCCTCCGCTTCGGGAACGGCTGGAGGAGCTGCCGGTATTGATTGCGGCAGAATTGAAAGCGGCTGGCCTAAAGGAGGGGAAAAACATTACCGCAATTCATCCCGAAGCCATGCAGAAATTGCTTCATCATGCGTGGCGCGGAAACCTTCGTGAGTTAAGTCACACGGTGCGCGCGATGACGCTGTTTTGCACTGGCTCGGTTATTCTTCCCGAGCATGTCATTTTTCCTCCCGACCTAGAGGTAGGTCGAGATCGGCACCCGAACGAACAACTCGCCGTCACACCCTCAGGTAACAACGAGCAGCATGAGGCTGGCATCGATCTTTCGCTGGCGAATGCGGTAAAAAGGCACGTCCGGTTTGTTTATGAGCAAGCAAGTCGCAATCAGCGACGCGCGGCGAAGTTGCTCGATATTTCTCGCGCGACGCTGGCACGCCACCTTCGAAAGGTGGCACAAAAGTAAAGCATCATTGGTGCAGAAAATAGCCGATGCGGCCTTAGAATGAACCCGGATATTCTATCCGGCTGTAATGCCGATTTTCTTTCCTTGCAAAAGATATGTTGCGTAACCGCCTCTCATTTAATGACAAATGAAGGGAACATTCTTATCCGAAGGATGTTTCATTAGACTTGGCATGGATGCTGATAACAAGAGGCCAAAGTGAGTGCACCGAAGAACAAAGAAGATGCGCCAGCCGGAGAATCAGGTAGTCGAAGGCAAAAGCGCAAAAAGGACAAATTGATCCGCCTGGATGACCTGATCCCAAAGGAGAATGTCGTTGGCGGCCATCAAGTGTTATTCGGTGTCACTGACACACAAGAAACAAACCAAAACAAGAAAGAAGAATAATAATATGGCACAGAAAAAAGAAAGCAAAAAAGACGCAAAAGTAAAAGTAAAAGTCCGTGACCTCAAGCCCAAAAAAGACGCTAAGGGCGGGGGATTCCATGGGTTCCACGGCGGCCATTAAGGGCTACTAAGGAAAAAGAAGCCGCACTGTGGTTCGATCCCGCTGTGCGGTCTTTTTATGTACACATGCGATGAGGAGCCAACGGATAACTGCTTAATCGCAGGAGGCAAGTTGCGGAGTCATGCTGAAAGAGGTGCGCAATTTGCCGCCGGGCGAAATTGTTTGGATGCCTTCCTTATCTTCAAAAGCGCGTTGTTCGTGATGATCGGTCAGTCCCCAACACGGTTCCATGCAAAGAAACGGTCCGCCATCGGACCACAATGTCAGGTACGACACGCCGGTTAGATCGACAGTGACCCAGCGTCCGCTGGGCGGATCGACGTAGCAAAATTCGCGCATCGGCACATCGACAAGCTCCAGGATGCAGGATCCTGGCAATTCATTTCTGGGAAACGGCATTTCCCCGCCAGAAAAATCAATATCTCGGGTTTCGCCTGAGAGATAGTTGTCTGGCGAAAAATGCCGGCGGTAACAACCAGGAGGCATTTGCAAACGAAAGCTTTCGAACGAAGTCGCAGCGAATCCTGGATGCAACCCAAATGCGACATGGGCGGTCAAATCAGGCTCCTCATTTCGAAACTCGAAGAGAACGCTCACTTTGTCGATGTCGATCTGATAGGTTAAATCCAGGCTAACTTTCAGCGGGTATTCAGCCTGCGAAAAATTCTGCGGCGTGATTCGATATTTTAGCGATGCGCTCTCATCCATCGTAGATTCGACAAAATGCCAGATCTTAGAGCGTAGAAAGCCATGTGTTCCGCCCTTGATCTCGCGACCGCGGTACAAACTGCGTCCGTTTTTGAGTCGATGCAGATAATAACCCATCACGGTGGCGTGATTTGCCCATCCCCGAGTCGGCGCTGACACCTCGTTATCTCTATAAAGAAAGCCAGTCCATTCACCGGCTTCATTGATTCTCGCAAGACTGATTAATTCCGCCCCCAGCCGCGAGACGATGATTCGGAGACCATTCTCTTCATCGATCAAAATGTCGAGGTGTCGATCGTCTCGCTGCTCTTCGCAATGGGAAAACTTCATCGCGGCTCATGGAAACAAGCCGCGCATCATCTTGGCTTTAAGGACGCGCTCGACACCGATTGCCATGGCTGCAGTGCGATGAGAAATCTTATGTTCTTTCGCGCGTTTGATCACCTTGATAAAAGAATGTTCAAGGATGCGGAAGAGTTTGTCGGTCACATCCGTTTCGCTCCAACGGAAGCTCTGCAGACCTTGCACCCATTCAAAATAGGAAACGATCACTCCGCCGGCATTGCATAGAATGTCCGGGATAACAAAGATCTCATCCCAGCGCTTCTCCAGAATCAGATCCGCTTCCGGTGTCGTCGGACCATTCGCGGCTTCAGCAAGAATGCGGCACTGTAATTTCCCAGCATTTTTTCCCGTAATGACACGGTCCACTGCCGCTGGAACAAGCACATCGCATTTCATGGTGAGTAGTTCTTTTGGATCGACATGATCGCCACCGGTAAAGGCCCGCAGGTGTCCTTTTTTTAGGACATGTTGCTCCGCCGCCTGGATATCGATTCCTTTTGGGTTGTAAAGCGCGACATGCGCATCGCTGATGCCGACGATTTTAACGCCGCTTTGCAGTGCGAGAGACAAAGCCGCGACCGAACCAACATTGCCGAAGCCTTGCACAATCGCGGTGGACTTTGCCGGATCCATTTTCAACATGTTCATGGCGCGCTCAATCAAGTAAACCACACCGCGACCGGTGGCTTCGCGCCGGCCTTCCGTCCCGCCAATAGAAACCGGTTTGCCGGTGACAATTTCACTTACGGCATAACCTTGATAAACAGAGTACGTATCCATGAACCACGCCATAATCTGTTCGTTCGTTCCCATGTCTGGGCCCATGATGTCAGTGTGCGGGCCGACGAACGGAATCATTTCCTGCATGTAACGCCGCGAGATGGCCTCGAGTTCGGTGCGCGATAATTTGGCTGGTTCCACTGCAACACCGCCTTTCGCCCCGCCGTAGGGTAGATTGGCGAGCGCGCATTTCCAGCTCATCCACATGGCCAGCGCGGCCGTCTCACCCATCGACAATGACGGGGCGAAGCGCGTCCCGCCCTTGGTCGGGCCAAGCGTCAAGTGATGCTGCACGCGATAACCCTGAAAAGTTTTTGTGCTGCCATCATCCATGTGCACTGGCAACGTTACGGCAATGGCACGTTTCGGATACATGAGACGATCGCGATGGTTCTTGTCGATGCTCAGATAATCGGCAATGACCTGGAATTGAGCACAGGCCATTCGAAACACGTCATCGTCGTAGATAGTCATGTGAAGGAATTCGGAAGTTAGGACATCCGAGTGCGAAATGCAGTTGCTATTTGCGCTGGCCAAATCGAGCCGTCAAATCGAAACCATTGCTTGAGATCGACAATCACCTTTGGAATCCGTAGCGTTCCCTTTAAAAATCAGTCGAGATGAAAATTGAAACTGTAGCCGTTCACGCCGGACACACCATCGACCTCGCGACCGGTGCTGTGTCCGCACCTATTCACCTAT
Organism: Verrucomicrobiota bacterium; assembly: GCA_003217835.1. Classification (GTDB taxonomy): domain Bacteria; phylum Verrucomicrobiota; class Verrucomicrobiia; order Chthoniobacterales; family UBA10450; genus Udaeobacter. Next base: position 7,394 of record QHMQ01000099.1, on the reverse strand, counting down.
CCACGACGTTCGAGCGCGATGTCGAAGGAGGCTACTCGCGCGGGTTCATGTACACGCGCAACAACAATCCAAATCGTCAGGCGCTGGAACAAGGAATTAGCGCGCTCGAAGGCGGCGCGGGAGCTGCGGCATTTGGTTCAGGAACGGGCGCAACTATGGCCATTTTCCAAGCGATGAGGCCCGGAGATCATGTTCTTGCGCATGTCGATGCTTATTACGGCACGTCGCGATTGCTTCGCGAAATATTTCTGCGCTGGGGACTGGAAGCCGATTTCATCGACATGAGCGACCTGGCTGCCGTCAAAAAGGCGCTTCGGAAGAAAACAAAACTCGCCTGGATGGAAACGCCCTCAAATCCGCTCCTAAAGATCGTCGACATTGCAGCGGTCATGCAGATCGTTCACGACGCCGGAGTGCTCTGTGTTTGCGACAATACATGGGCTCCGGTGTTGCAGCGCCCGTTCGATCTCGGCGCCGACCTGATTCTGCATTCCACGACAAAATACTTCGGCGGCCATTGCGACGTGGCTGGTGGAATTGTCGTCGCAAAGATCGACATGGAATTCTTCCAGCGTATTCGTAGCATTCAATATTGCGGCGGCGCGGTCCCCTCGCCTTTCGATTGCTGGCTGATTTTGCGGGGAATGCGCACGCTGCCGTGGCGGATGCGCGCGCATTCGGAAAACGCGATGAAGGTCGCGGCTTTTCTGATCCGACATTCACAAGTCGAATGTGTGCATTATCCAGGATTGGATTTCCATCCGGGACACGAAATCGCCAAGCGCCAGATGTCGATGTTCGGCGGAATGCTCTCCTTCCAGGTCAAAGGTGGACCCAAGGCGGCGATGTCCGTCGCAGAAAGAACGAAAATCTTCATTCGCGCGACCAGTTTGGGCGGCGTGGAAAGCTTGATCGAGCATCGCGCATCGATTGAAGGTATGGGAACGACTTCTCCGGAGAATCTTTTGCGGTTGTCGATCGGTCTCGAGAATGCCGACGATCTAGTCGGGGATCTGGATCAAGCACTTCGATAATAAAAAAAGCGCTTTCTCAAGCGCCCTCGCCGGTTGGAACTGCGCTCCGTGGTTTCAGCGACCGATCCGTCGCCGGAGAAGATCGAGGAGATCCTGCACTTCAGGCACACGCAGCAAAAATGCGCTGCCAAAAAACGTCACTGCACCAAACGTGATCGCAACAAGTAGTCCGCCTAGCTTTTGGAGAAAGCGCAGACGCGCCCACGCATCGAGCCACCAGTGATTCGCGGCCCAGCAAACCAACGCCAGCAATCCGCCGGCCAGACAAATTTTTCCGATGCCGAGTAGCATCTGGCGCGTTTCCAGCCTGCGCGTGTGGCGCCGCATCAGAGCATAAAGCAAAAGAAAATTGATCGTCGCAACGAGGCTTGTCGAAAACGCGAGGCCGCGATGTCCCAAGCCAAGCCGGAACGTAAAAAGCCAATTGAGAAAAAGATTCGCGCCAATCGCGAGAAAGCTCACGATCATTGGCGTGTTGCGTTGGCCGATCGCGTAAAACGCCGGGGTCAGCACTTTTAACACTGCATACGAAACGAGGCCAATCGCGTAAAATTGGAGTGCGCCGGCAGTCTGCCGCGTCATTTCGGCGGTGAATCGCCCGTGCTCGTAGATGACGCTGATGATCGGCGATGCAAGCATTGCGAGCCCAATCGCCGAGGGAATGGTGAGCAAAAACGCGAGCCGCATTCCGCGAGCAAGAATCGCGCGGAATTCGTCTATGTTTCCAACTGCCGCGCTTTTCGATACCAACGGAAGTGTAACCGTGCCGATGGCGACACCGAAAATTCCGAGTGGCAACTGCATCAGGCGAAACGCAATGTTTAACCAGCTCACCGGTCCGTTGCCGAGACTCGCCGCAAATCCGCTGTTGATGAGCACATTCACCTGCACAGCACTGGCGGCAATCACGGCAGGTCCCATCAGCTCAAGCACCGTGCGCACACCTTGGTCGCGCCATTGAAAATCGGCGCGATACTTGTAGCCGACGCGCCACAGCGAAGGGAATTGCCCCGTTAACTGCCACGCGCCGCCGATGAGCGTCCCAATTGCCAAGCCCACGAGCGAACGCGCGCCGAAATGGGGATCGAGCCACCAGCCGATTGCCACGCCGCCGATAATTGAACCAAGATTAAAATAACTCGACGCCATGGCCGGTGGGCCGAAGACGTGTTTCGCATTGAGAATTCCCATCACGAGCGCTGCCAGCGACACGAGCAGCATGAACGGCCACATGACTCGCGTGAGCAAAATCGTCAGCGCCGTTTTATCCGGCGACCAACTCCCCCATGTCAAAAGATCGACAAGCTGCGGCGCGAATATGATGCCGAGCAGCGTCACTGCGCTCATGAAAACCGCCGTGAGCGTCGCAACTTTGTTCGCCAATCGCCACGCCGCTTCGTCGCCCTCAACGGCGATCTTCTTCGAAAACGTCGTAATGAAGGCCGTTGAAAGCGCGCCCTCAGCGAACAAATCACGCAGCAGATTTGGCAGTCGAAATGCCATTAGGAACGCGTCGAGATTTTTTCCCGCGCCAAAGAGACCGGCAAACACCATCTCCCGGATCAAACCGAGCACACGACTGCACAGAATGGCGATGGCGACGACTCCCGTCGCGCGCGTACTCACTCGCCGATTCTCCACCGCAGTCATCGGCGAACAAAGAACAGTGTCCCAGGATTTCCGAAAGCAAAAAAAAGAGTGCGACCTTGCGACAGGCCGAGCGTCGGCCAGCTGGTCAGAGCTGCTCGATTCGCTAACCACGTCGCTGAAGCAAGGATAAGAGCGGTCTGCCCGCACATGTGCGGCCATTTTTCGTCGCAAGCGCTCGGCCAATGCCAGCTGATTCTCTTCAAGACATCATTTGAACGTAAAGGCGTTGCAGCGGAAGCTATTGTTCTCACGAGCGAGACGGACAGCTGGCAAGTTTTCGATTACAAATTCTATTAGTGGGGTCGCGGGGCTGACGCACAGCGTACCGCCGCTCGCGGGCAGCAACTGGGCACAACTGTTGCCAAATCTAACAAGAAGGCCTGACATCGCCCGCGTTGCGTTGGCAAAAGCTTTCGCGATTGAGTTCGACGTCAAAGCCCAGTTGGACAATCGATGAATGTCCATGAAATCTTGAACCGTTTGGACAAATGTGCGGCGAGGGCTTTTACGCCGAAGGTTTCGGTGGCGTAATGGCCGCCGAGCAAAAGGTTAATCCCAAGCTCTTCGGCGGCGACAGCGGCCCAATGCGGCGCTTCGCCCGTAATGAAGGTGTCGATCTTTTCTCCAGCAATGCGGTGAATCTCCGAACCAGCGCCGCCGGTAATGATGCCGATCGTATGCGTCTTCTTCGGGCCGAAGTTGAACGTCTTCACGGGGCCGGCCAGCGCTCTGCGCAATTTGCGGATGAGCTTTTCTCGTGGCAGCGAAGCGCGCGCTTTCAAGCCAATAAACTGCCCTTTCTCTTTAAAAAATGGCGCTGTCGATCTCAATCCAATTGTCGTTGCCAGTTGCGCGTTGTTGCCAACCTTCGGATGGATGTCGAGAGGAAGGTGCGCGCTGTAAAGCGCGATGTCGTTTTCCAGCGCGAGCTTTAATTGTCGATATAACGCACCGGTCACCGGTTGCAATCCGGACCAGAGCAATCCGTGATGCAGAAGCAAAAGATCGACATCTCTCTTTGCGCCCTCCATCAAGACGCGCGTGGAGACATCCACCGCTGCGCCAATTTTTGTGACCCGATCCGAATTTTCTATCTGCAAACCGTTTAACGCATTTGGCCAATCCTCAATTTCGCGAATGCGCAAATATTTGTCCAAGCATCGGACTATTTGGATGAGTGATGCCATCAGCGATAATTTGAACCACCCTTAAGAAATTTGCACCGCTGATTACTATCCCGGCCCTTCATAAGTTTGCTTGACGAATTCAATGCGTCTTGTGAGGTTGCCTTGATCGTTAGGAGGAAGTTTGGAATACACTGACGCGCCAACCCAACGGCAGGAAGTCAGCGCCGACAAAATGCCGTGTCCGTATTGCGGACATTTATTGCCGAAGGACGCGACGAGCTGCGATCGATGTGATTGGACGCGGGGCGCCACGGAGACGGCGGAAGGGAAAGCGAGCGATGCGATGGCGGTGTTGTTAAGTATTATCCCCGGGCTAGGGCATATCTATAAAGGGCACAGACTTGCAGGTTTCTTGTGGATGGCTGGCGCGGTTCCGGCCGGGATTTTCGTGTTTCTGGCCGCAATCGCCTCTGCGGGCTTCGGCGCCGGTCTCTTTTTTTTCTACTTAATCGCGGTGATGCTTCATGCCTACGCCATCGACGATCGCGTCATGCCTTCAAAAGAAGACGAAGGCGAACAATATTGAAGCGTTGGATTGTCAAAACTTTGAGTCGTTAAGCTTTGTGTCCGGGTCGATGGCGGCATCGCGCCAGCGATGACAAATTTAAATTCCGTCCGTTCAGCTAACGAACTTTCAAGACGGCAAGCCAAGAATCCAGGTCACGTTGCCAACAGTAGGTACGACGCGCGATGCGGGCAGTTGCAGATCGCCTCGTAGAACGCGCTCGACCAAGTCAGCGTTTTTTGTTGCGTTCACGAGGAAGCAAATCTGGTGCGCATGATTGATGAGAGGAAAGGTGAATGTCAGTCGCCACGAACTAAGTTTCGGCACAAAATTCGCGATTACTCGCCGCCTCGTTTCGTCGAGGCCGGCGGTATCCGGAAACAGAGACGCGGTGTGCCCATCGCCGCCCAATCCGAGCAGAATCAGATCATGTCGATAAATGTGTTCCCCGCGCTGCTTCGCTGATAGGTCGAGAAGATCTTCATATTCCAAGGCCGCGATTTGCGGATCGATTTCACCACGCATGCGCGCGATCGATTCTTCGGGAATCGCGGCGGGAACGAAGAGAGTTTCGCGTGCCATGTGGAAATTGCTCTGCGGGTCATCCGGTGGGACGCAACGCTCATCTCCAAACGTGATCCGAATCCGCTCCCATGGCAGATCGCGCCCGATCGTTGCGAGCCTTGCGTAAACTGGCCGGGGAGTATTTCCCCCGGAAAGTGCGATCCGAAATTCATTCCGCTCGTCGATCGCTTTGTGTGCTTGATCAAGAATAAAATCCGCCGCGTCGGCGGCAAGATTCTTCGTGCGAACCACTTCGCGACTCATGCGCAATTGGATTCAAATCGCGCAGTGCGCCTGGCCACGCTTCTGGAGATAGCGCTGATGATAGTCTTCCGCGCGCCAAAACCTGGGCGCCGGTTCGACTTGCGTTACGACCGACAGGTGAAAACGCCCGCTTTTGTCGATCTTTTCCCTGGAAGCGTCTGCTGCCATCTTTTGCTCGGGCGAATGATAAAAAATCACCGAGCGATATTGCATCCCGACGTCGGGACCTTGCCGATTCAAGGTCGTTGGATTGTGGTTCGACCAGAAAACATCGAGTAATTCTTCGTATTTCAGTTCCGATGGATCGAATTCGATTTCCACCACTTCGGCGTGCCCGGTCTCGTCCGTGCAAACATCTTCGTAGGTCGGATTCTCTTTTGCACCGCCTGCGTAGCCAGCGGCTGTCGAGACTACGCCTTTCAATTTTCGGAAGGTTTCTTCCACGCCCCAAAAGCATCCCGCACCGAATGTGGCTTTCTCCGTTTTCATACTCGCACGATGGAGCGATTGCGCGCGACGCGCAACCGCCTTCAACTCCACGTTTCCCTGCTTGACAGTTACTGCACGCGGCATGGCATTGTCCTAAAGTCTTATAGCCACCCATCGCGAAACCCGGCAGGATGTTGATCAATAGCGTTAATCGAATGACCACCTCCACGACTACCCTCGAACAGACTCGACCTCTCTTGCCTGTGCGGCTTCTAAATAGATGGGGCGCGTTGCTGGAGAAAACCCGAATTCAGCGCACCCCACTTCTTGCAGTTAATTTGATCGAGACCGCGAAGCGCCGCTGCGATCTCGATGATTTTGGCGGCGGCGATTTTTTCGAGGCCATCTCTCGGCTCCTTGAGTCCTGCCAGCGCGAGTCTCGACTTAACTTGATTGGAAGAATCGCCCTTCGGAGCGACCTCTTGCACACGTTGTGTTCGCGTTTGATGATGGAACGGGATCGGCAGCTTTACCGTGGTATTGCGCAGGAGGAAATCCGCGAACCACTCTTTATCGTGGGCCTACCTCGCAGCGGCACCACTCTCTTGCACACCTTGCTCGCTGCCGACCCTGAACATCGAGTTCCGCTCACTTGGGAGGTGATGACGCCGTCCCCACCTACAGGCGACAATGAGCGACGACGAATTCAGCGCGCGACTCAAAGGTGTAACTGCCTCAACTGGCTGGCGCCCACATTTCGCCACGTGCACGCCGTAGGCGCGGAGCTCCCGCAGGAGTGTGTCGGCCTCATGACTCCCAGCTTCATGAGTGATCAGTTTGATACGATGTATTATGTGCCCTCCTATCGGGCTTGGTTCTTCCGCCAAGATTTGCTGCCGGCATACGAATATCATCGTCGGTTCCTGCAACATCTACAGTTCCGCCGAGGCGCGCGGCGCTGGATTCTAAAAGCCCCTACACACATGTCTGCCCTGCCAACTCTCCTTTCCGTCTATCCCGATGCACTCTTCGTGCAGACTCATCGGGCGCCGCTCGAGGCAATGGCTTCGGTATCAAGTTTGATTACGATCCTCCGCCGTGTCTTTAGCGACGCGGTGGATCCGTTTATGGTTTGCCGCGACGCGATCCAGTATTGGTCACAAACGCTTGATACGTTTTTGCAGGAACGCGATCGATTGCCGCGCAAACGCATTTGCGACCTCGATTTCCTCGAGATCCGTCTGGCTGCTCTCACCTGAAGCGGAACAGCGAATGCGCGCCGTACTCGCCAGACAGCCGCGGGAGCAATATGGCAATCATCGGTATGATCTATCGCAGTTTGGCTTTGACCCGGCGGAAGCCGCCAGAGCGTTTGCGGCCTATTGCGAACAGTTCGGATTCTCCTCCACGCACGTTGTTGGCAAATCTCGTGAACGCCTCGAGGCGCTCGCTAAGAAATAGCAAAGGCGTCCGTGAAGCCGATTCTGAAACGAATGAACAAATAGCACGTTGGGTGCTCTGGTCGCCCAGTTGCTGGATTTGAGGGCATGGGTGAAACTTCGCCGTTTGAACTTTGAAGTTTGCCGCGCGATCGGCCCTGATCATCCCAGCTTGCCCGGGCATTTCCCTGGCACTCCTATCGTGCCTGGCGTCGTGATCCTCGATGAAATCGTTGCAGCTTTGACCGAGTGGCGCAAAGATTCTCACCTTACTGTCATACGAGCAGTCAAGTTTCTCGTGCCGTTGAGGCCTGAGCAGCCA
>QHMQ01000147.1 GCA_003217835.1 Verrucomicrobiota bacterium | reverse complement strand
TTTATTTCGAACTTCCCTGCGCGACGACGCGATCGCTGCATTACACGGACTCGCAGGCACGCTCGATGAAGCGCGCATGGTTCGGCTGAACGCAGAAGCGGAGCGCACAAAAAACTACACAAAAGCTGCAAACTTATATTTTCAAAACACCGCTGGATCGACGATACTTACCGGCGACGAATCGTTTTGGCAAAAGCTTGCGCGCTGGACGTTGCGCCATCTCGAACTTGCGGGATTTTCGTTGCTTCTTTCAATAGTCACTGGAATTCCGCTCGGGATTTTCGCAAGCCGTGGTGGCGCGACCGGAAATATGATTCTTGGTTTTGCGGGCGTTATGCAGACCGTTCCATCGCTTGCCTTGCTCGCTCTTCTGGTTCCCCTTCCGTTTTTCGGAATCAGCGTTCGTACTGCGATTGCCGCGCTTTTTCTTTACGGATTGCTACCAATCGTGCGCAACACTGCGAGCGGCTTGCAGGACATTCCCCGATCGCTGCGCGAATCGGCCATTGCGCTGGGACTCACACCGGCGGCGCGACTCTGGCGAATTTATCTACCGATGGCGTCGCGCTCAATTTTATCGGGAATTAAAACCAGCGCGGTTATTAACATTGGTACTGCCACACTTGCGGCGTTGATTGGAGCGGGCGGTTACGGCGAGCCAATCTTGAGCGGATTGAATCTGAACGATCACGTCACGATTTTGGAAGGGGCGGTTCCGGCGGCGCTCCTCGCGCTGATTGTGCAATGGAGCTTCGACTTGCTTGACCGCATTTTGATTCCGAAAGGTCTGCGATTGTAGCGCAACGCGAGCATCTCGCCTGCGAAGCAAACCCATCGCAAGCTGGAAGTTCGCACTACTTTTTTCGCGACTCGCGGGCAACCTAATTCGCGGTTATTACATAGAATGGCAATCGCGTCGATCAATCCAGCAACGGGTGAAACGCTGAAAGAGTTTCCAGCTTTCAACCACGAGGAAATCGAAAAGCGATTGAAACGCGCCGAGCGCGCATTTGCGCACCATCGACGACGCCCATTTGCCAAACGCGGGCAACTCATGATGGCCACGGCGTCATTACTTGAGCAGGAAAAGGACAAACTCGCCCGCACGATGACGTTGGAAATGGGAAAATTATTTCGCGCGGCGCTGGATGAGATCGCCAAATGCGCGCGTGTTTGCCGGTTTTATGCCGAGAACGCCGAGCGATTTCTAGAAGACGAGGCCGCGCAGACGGATGCTGCTCGCAGTTATGTCCGCTACGAGGCGCTCGGACCGGTTCTCGCGATCATGCCTTGGAATTTTCCGTTCTGGCAGGTGTTTCGATTTGCAGCGCCAGCCTTGATGGCGGGAAACGTTGGGCTCCTGAAACACGCCGCCAACGTCCCGCAGTGCGCGCTTGCGATTGAAGAGATCTTTTGCCGCGCCGGATTCGATGAGGGCGTTTTTCAGACGCTCCTGATCGACGCGGAACAAGTGGAAAACGTGATTGTCGATTCAAGGGTGACGGCGGTAACGCTCACTGGCAGCGAAAAAGCAGGAAGCGCGGTTGCGAGCATCGCCGCGCGGCACATCAAAAAAAGTGTGCTCGAACTCGGCGGGAGCGATGCTTTCATTGTGATGCCGAGCGCCGATTTCGAATCCGCGCTCGGCACCGCAATCAAAGCACGCACAATTAACAATGGCCAATCGTGCATCGCCGCGAAGAGGTTTCTCGTCGCGGATCAAATTTACGACGAATTCCTACGGCAATTTGTTGAACGCATACGTGCGTTGAAAATTGGCGATCCGCTGGATGAGGCGACAGAGATCGGGCCGCTCGCGACGGAACAGATTCTCGAAGCTGTAAACGAGCAAGTTCAGAAATCGATCGCGGCCGGCGCGAAATTATTGACGGGCGGAAATCGGATTCATGGTCCCGGGTTTTTTTATGAACCAACGGTCCTTGTCGATGTGCCGATCGATTCTCCCGCCTACTGCGAAGAAATTTTCGGCCCGGTCGCATCGTTTTTCCGGGTACGCGACGTCGCCGATGCCGTGGAGATCGCAAATGCCACTACCTTCGGTCTCGGCGCGAGCGCCTGGACGAACGATCGGACCGAACAAGATCTGTTCGCATCCGAGCTGGAGGCGGGGATGGTTTTCGTCAATGCGATGGTCGCCTCCGATCCAAGATTGCCGTTCGGCGGCGTGAAACGTTCCGGATTTGGCAGAGAGCTGGGTGCTGCGGGGATTCGCGAATTCGTGAATAGGAAAACGATCTGGATCGCCTAAGATCGGCCGCCCAATTCACCGGATCGTTTCGCATTGCGTTGGCGCTTTGTCTTCACCCATTCTTCGAGCATGGCTGAATCGGTGGGTGCTCCCCTCTTCGTGCCGCATCCGCCAGGCTTTCGCCCCCGACGCGGACTGAACTGGACATTCGTTGGGCTGCTCTACACCTCCTTTTACATGTGTCGCTACAATCTCCCGCTTGCGAGCGGCGCGATCAGCAGCGAGTTCGGATTCAGCAAAGCCCAGATCGGCACCATCATCACGACCGCTCTGCTCGCTTATGCCTGCGGGCTAATTCTCAATGGTCTACTCGCCGATCGTTTCGGTGGAAAACGGGCAATGCTTATCGCTGCCGCTGGGACGATCATTATGAACATCTTTTTCGGCGCCACGTCATTTTGGGGACTGCTTTGGTTGTTCGTCGTGATTCGCGGCATCGACGGATACATGCAGGCATTCGGTGCACCCGGAATGGTAAAAATAAATGCTGCCTGGTTCCGGCACACGGAGCGCGGCAGCTTCGCCGGCATCTTTGGTTTCATGATCAACCTGGGCCGCTTCGGCATTTTCAAACTCGGACCCGCGTTGCTTGCGGGATTTACCTTTCTCGGTCTGATTCGAATTCCACCGTTGCATTGGCGTTGGCTATTTTGGGTCCCGGCAGGGATCACACTTGTAGTCGGCGCCTGCATGGCGCTGATCGTCAGAGACACGCCAGAGGAAGCGAACTTTCCACCAGTGAATCCGCACGAGGAAACCGCTGGACGCGTGCAGGTCAAAGTCTTTGATGTGTTCAAAATCATAGCGACGAATCCAGTGATCTGGATTGTGGCGTGTGCGTATGCCTGCACTGGTTCCGTGCGCCAGGGCGTCGATCAATGGTTCCCGCGTTTCCTGCAGGAAGTGCATCACCTCGATTACCAATCGGTGCAGTTTCAACTAGTGGCTTTTTCAATTCCATTTGTGGCGTCCGTCGGTTCGCTCATTTCGGGCTTTATTTCCGACAAAATTTTTCACGGCCGACGCGCACCGGTCGCGGCGGGTCTCTATTTTCTGGAAACAGCGGTCATTCTTATCGCCGCTCAATTTCATTCGGCTAACGCAGCGGTCGTTTTTCTCGTTCTGATTTCATTTACCGCTAATGCGACGCACTCGATCCTCGGAACCGCTGCAGCCATGGATATTGGCGGAGCAAAAATGGCCGGGTTTGCTTCCGGTCTGATCGATTCCTTCCAATATTTCGGCGGAAGTCTGGCCGGTTACTTTCTGGGCGCGCTCCTCGATCGAAGCTGGAGCAATTATTTTTATTTCATGGCGCCGTTTGGGCTGATTGGGGCTGTGTTGATGTTGTCGATTCTTGGGCGTGTCAGCTTGGCGAAACAGCCGCGCCCGATTCGCTCTTGACTGCCCGAAAATACACCGGTGGAATCGCGACTTCCAGGTACGATCTTAATGATTTCCGGCGCGTTTATCGAGCCGGCGCGGAAGGCAAGACCCGCCCGCTGACTTCGCCAAAGCCGATGCGATAGCCGTCGCCGTCGCACCAGCCAGTGATCGTGAGTGTGTCGCCGTCTT
>QHMQ01000098.1:11794-27358 GCA_003217835.1 Verrucomicrobiota bacterium | reverse complement strand
TTTCCGTAATTCGCAGTGCCCGGCCAATCATTTCAATTTCCTTCTCGGATTTCCCTTCGCGTTCTGGCCAAAAAAGCCCGTTTGTCGCCTGAACGTGGATTTTATTTGCCGTGAGTTCCTGCGCATAACCGAGCGGAAAATTCGATGGAACTATTGTCGATTTTATGCCGCGTTTTCGGAGAAAATGCGCAAGAACTTTTTCGTAGGGTGGTGCCTTCTTCGATTTTCCCTGCACTTCACGCTCCAGCTGGCTGAACATGACGAATTCGTCCGCTTTGGCCTGTTTGCGCCCGCGATCGATTTCCAGATCGCTCAAAACAAGTGTGCGCTTGCCATTCCGTTCCAGGAAAATGAATGGATCGGGCGCCCAAAATTTCGTCGCATAAAGCATGTCCGCATCAGTGTCGCTGGCGGCGACGATCAGCCGGGTTGCTTTGTTCTTTCTTTTGCTCATTCAGTGTTCGGTGTCTATTTACGCTCGCCTTTCACGCTTGTCATCCCGAGTACAACTGGTACCTCCACATTAGCTCGCGTCTGTTCTTGCTAGTCAGCCGTGCGACTTGACGTATGGGCTTCTCTTTCGGCGGGAAGTTCTCGACTCCGCTCGGAATGACAAACATGAACGCACGTCGATCTGTGAGCCGCTTAGCCTCTTCGCACTTCCAGTTGCCGGTGCAAAATCCAATGGAGCAGGGCAAGCAGCCCGAGTGTCGATCCAATCAAAACGATCGTGTTGAAGACAAAGACGCCGATCTTAATGCCGAAAAAGCTTTTTTGTACGCCGAAGAAAACGTTTGGCCGATTGCCGCGGCGGTAATCGCTTTGTTCCATCTCGGCGTTTGAGATCAGATCGGAAACTTTTTGGTTCACATAAATCTGCTCGGCTGTAATCGGCCCGTTGACGTTCTTGAAAAGGGATCGATCGAATGGCCGCTTGCGATCGAGAATTTGATCAACCAGTCCGAGATAGCGATCGATCTCGTTGACCGAGCCGGCTTCCAAGCCGGAAAGCAGCGCGAGTGTTTCCTTCAGCTCATCCAGCCGCTTACTTTCCGCAGGATCCTGTCGATGATTCGCCACAATGCGGTCGATCTCGCGCTGTGTCCTGTCCTGCCGCCGCGTGAGCGGGTTGAGCTTGGCCTGCGCGACAATCGTTTCTTCATACGACCAACGCATAGCGATGAACTGACAGACAAACGGCACCTCCAGCTTGCTGCCCATTTTCTTTTCTTGCTCCATGCTCGGATGTTCCGAGAACCAGTGCGTGAGTGAGTAAACCAGCGCGAGGTTCCGATTCATGTCTTCGTATTTGATGAGGGCGCCACCCATGATGATCTGCGGAATTAAGACGAGTGGGACGATGTTGGCCGCTGTCTTCGGATCGGCGACGAGCGAAGAAATCAGCAGCCCAAGCGACACACCACCCATGGCCGTCATGAGCATGATTCCGAGATCAATCCAAAACATCCCGCGGATTTGCAGGACGTAATTGCCGATCAGAACGAAAAGCACGCATTGGATCAGCGCAAAAATCCCGAGCGTGAGCGTTTTCGAGATTACGTAATAAGAAAGGCGAACATTGAGATTGCGCTCGCGCTGCAGCACCGGCCGGTCGCGGATGATATCGTCGGCACTGTTGGTTAGGCCGAGGAACATCGCGACGATAAGGCTAAGGAACAAGAACGTTGGGATGTGATAAGCGGACGCGAAATCGTATTTCCCGCTGTCCGAATAGCGCAGAATGGTCGCGATGAGCAATGCCAGTACGGGCGAAACCCCGATTGTGATGACGAGGTTGGCGCGATTGCGCAGTTTACTTATGAAGGAACGGCGCAGAAGGGTGCGAAATTGCGTCCATTCGTCGTGCCAGCGAAATGGCAACCTCTTCTTCTGGGCCGGGACGGCGGGCAGCGGCGCGACCGGTTCTTTGCGCAAGGAAACTTGTTTAACGTCCTGGATCAATCGAAACGCTTCGTATTTGTCGCGCCAGAATTCCGGCGAGTAACGGCGGGCCGCGACGAGCTGGCCGCGACTATTTTCCTCGTAAATAATGTCCCCGCTGATATCGCGCAGTGGTGTTTCAAGCACATCAAAGATGAACTCAGGACGGGTTGTTCCGCATGATGGACACGCGCCCAGTTCGGCGCCGAACTGGTGTTGGTGTTCCGCTTCGGCAAAGTAGCGAAGCATATCTGAAGGCGTGCCGAAAAAGACGAGTCGTCCGCCCTTGTCGAGCAAGATCGCTTTGTGAAACATTTGGAAGAGTTTCGAGCTCGGCTGGTGGATGGTGACAATGATGATCTTGTTGTGTGCCATGCCGCGAATGATCTCGATCACGTGTTCGGAGTCTTTCGAGGAGAGGCCGGACGTCGGTTCATCGAAAAGATAAACGTCCGACATGCCGATCATATCGAGGCCGATATTAAGGCGTTTGCGCTCGCCGCCGCTCAATGTTTTCTTGTCCGCGCTGCCCACGACGGCATCCCGGCGTTCGCCCAAACCGAGCTCGATCAGTTTTGCGTCCAGGCGCCGCATGCGATCGCGTCGCGAGAGGTGCGGTGAACGAATCGCCGCCGCAAACTGCAGGTTTTCGCCGATCGTGAGATGTTCGTCGAACGCGTCTTGCTGTGGCATGTAACTGATGTAGCGCTTGAGAGCGTCAAGGTTCGGATAAAGCGATTGTCCGTTGAGAATGACCTCGCCTCTAGTGGGCTGAAGTTGGCCGGCCAGCACTCTTAGGAGCGTGCTTTTTCCCGAACCGCTTGCGCCCATCACGCAAACGAGCTCGCCGCGGGTGACGCCGAAGGAGATTCCCTCAAGCCCAATTTCGCCTTTGCTGAAACGATGGGTGACTTCGTTTACCTCGAGGGTTCGAATGATATTACGCTCTTCCTCGATGATTCGTTCTGAAAAATTGCAACGAAGAAATTGTCCGACGTCGATCCGGATCGTGTCGCCGTCTTTGAGCGGCGCGGTTGTGCGCACGGGAGTGTCGCCCACTATGATCGGGCGATCGGCTTCGATCACCTGCAACAGGCCGACCCGCTGGTCGTAATCGCAAAAAATCTTCAGTAGCACGTCGCCGCTGGTGCCCGGTGAAAGCAGAATATCGTCGGCTTCCAGGCGGCTTGGATCGTTCGACACCAAATATTCGGATTTAGAGGCTTTCAGTTGAAATCGGCCACCCAACGCACGAGCCCGCCGGCGCAGATCGATCAAATCCAGCTCGCTGTCGTTGTGGAAAATGATCTTGTCTTCCAGAGTCGCTTCGACCTGCGTACCGGCTTTCAGTTTTATCCCGTTTAGCTCAGCATCCACGTCGCGTAGCGCTTTGACGCGCACCTTTAATCCGAAAGTAACCCGGAGCGAGCTTTCGCGCGTACGCGAGCGCTCCAGTTCCACTTCATCTGAGTCCTTGTTTACCCGGATAAGAATCTGCGGAAGCGAAACATTCTTCTTGGCGTTGAAATATTGCGCCAGCTCCTGATAGCTGAGCACTTGATTGCCAACGAGAATGCGCTGGCCGGGGTAAATTCGGCAGAAACCGCCGCGAACCAGCGGTCGCCCGCGCACCGACACATTTTGCCCGCTGTAATTCTTGAGCAAAATGAGATCGTGATAACGAAATGCCATCAACCGATCGCTGCCGTCAAGGTTCTTAAGTATCACATCCGCCTTCCCGTTCGTGGCGAAAGAGAGCGACTCGAGCGGGGACGCCCCGCGCTGATAGATCGACGGATCGGAATCCTCCGAGGCATTCAATTGGTAAACGATGTCGATGGCTTGCGCGGCCATGCCGAGCTGTGACATGAACGAATAGAACGCGACGACCTGCTCCTGCTTCAATCCCGCTTGCGAGATGAGGTCGTAGAGCTGGACTCCCAACATGATCTTGCGCTCTGTGGTTAGTTGGGTGCCTAGTTTCTGCGCCATGGCGGCAAGGTCCTGCTGCTCGTAGAGCGCTTGGCGGAATAACTGTCGCAGCTCCGAGTAAACCGCCTCGGGATAATCGTAACGCAAAAAACCGAGACTCGAGTCGATCTCTTCCTCTAATAGAACGCCATCCGCCTTTGAAAAGCTGGCGAGCACCTGGATCAACAGCGGCAACAGATTCGGACCCTCTGAGACGCTGCGGGGCTTGCGCAAGGCGCGGCGAACCCAACGGCGGCCGGTCCGGCGCACGCGATAGGCAAACGGCGTCACGCGCTGCACTGCGCGGTCGATTTTATCTGCAACCGATGAAACCATTTCTGTCATATCGACATTTTGGACTGGAATTTTACCCGAAATCGACGAGCGACGCAATGCGCAGCCACGATACATAGGCAAGGAGTCGCGCAGCGGTCCTCCCAAACCAATCGGCTTAACCTTTCAACTCGCGCAATCTCGATCTTCTCACCATTCATTATCATCATTCGTCCTCCGCTGGATGCAGCCCTACTCTTTGCATTGAAAAAGCCTTCATGGTAACCTGCATTTGCTCGTAGAGCGTTTTATTTCCATGCCTCAAGCTGATCGCAACTCTCAAAAGGAGAATAAATCCCGTGGGAACGAGCCTAATTTTAACTGGCGCGGCGTCATTCTTATTGTCATCGCCTTTAGCTTCATTGCGCTCGCCATGCTCTTTTACCGCGGCGGGATGCAGCCGGTCGAAGACGTCCCTTACAATCGTTTTCTAGAGCTGCTCGATAACAAGCAGATCGCCACCGATAAGAATTATCCACTTCAACTGGTCGTTGAGGATGGCCGACCGACGCAAACCTTGCGCGGCGCATATATCCGCCAAGGTGTGGGTTCAGCGCCTGCGCAGCAGGTTCCGTTTCGAACCACGGTCTATTTGAGTTTCACGAATAATTTGCAAGAGAAACTCGCTGCCGCCGGCATTCAGCCGGCCATTAAGACGGAATCAAATGTGCTTGCGCAGACCGTGGTCGGTTTTCTCCCGATCGCCCTTTTTCTACTCGTGCTTTACTTTCTTTTCCGTCAGCAAATCCGCATGGCGGGGAAAGGCGCGCTCAATTTCGGGAAATCGAAAGCACGCATGCTCGCGCGCGACAAAAATAAAATCACATTTCGCGATGTTGCTGGCGTCGAGGAAGCGAAGGATGAAGTGCAAGAGCTCGTCGAGTTTTTGCGCGACCCGAAAAAGTTTCAAAAGCTCGGGGGCCGCATCCCGAAAGGTGTTCTCCTAGTCGGGCCGCCCGGCACCGGCAAAACTTTGCTGGCGCGCGCTATCGCGGGTGAAGCGGACGTTCCGTTCTTCTCGATTAGCGGCTCGGATTTTGTCGAGATGTTTGTCGGGGTTGGCGCATCGCGTGTGCGCGACATGTTCGAGCAGGGCAAAAAATCTGCGCCTTGCATCATTTTCATCGACGAAATCGATGCCGTTGGGCGTCATCGCGGTCACGGTGTTGGCGGAGGCCACGACGAGCGCGAGCAAACGTTGAATGCCCTACTCGTCGAGATGGATGGCTTCGATACGCAGGAAGGCGTCATCATCATCGCGGCCACCAACCGTCCCGACGTTCTCGATCCGGCGCTGCTCCGACCGGGACGCTTCGATCGACAAATTACTGTTAATCTCCCCGACGTGAAAGGGCGCGAAGAGATTCTTCGCGTTCATGCGAAGAAAGTGAAATTGGCGGAAGGCGTCGATCTTGCGGTGGTCGCGCGTGGCACACCGGGTTATTCTGGCGCGGAGCTGGCCAACGTGATCAACGAAGCAGCGCTGCTCGCCGCCCGTCGGGGATTAAAAGGCATTACGCTCGCCGAATTGGAAGAAGCGCGCGACAAAGTCCTCTGGGGCAAAGAACGCCGCAGTCTCGCACTTAGCGAGAAAGAAAAACAAAACACCGCCTATCACGAAGCAGGTCACGCGCTCTTGCTGGAACTTTTGCCGCATACCGAGCCACTGCACAAAGTCACCATCATTCCGCGCGGCCCCTCGCTTGGATCGACAATGTGGTTGCCGGAGGAAGACAAATATACGAACCGCAAAAATGAATTGCTTGCCGGTCTTGCTGTCAGCATGGGCGGTCGCGTTGCTGAAGAAATAATATTTGGCGACATTACCAACGGCGCGCGCGGCGACATCAAAATGGCAACGGCAATCGCGCGCCGCATGGTGTGTGAATGGGGCATGAGCGAAAAAATGGGTATGGTCGAGTACGGCGACCACGAAGATTACGTTTTCCTCGGCCGCGATATTTCGCGCGCTCGCGATTACAGCGAAGCGACAGCGGAGCAAATCGATCAGGAAGTGCGCAGGCTACTCGATGAAGCCTATCAACTGGCGAAACAAACCCTCATCGCCCATCGCGACCAGCTGGAGGTCATCGCAAAAGCATTGCTTGAGTACGAGACGCTCGATGGCTCGCAAATTAAAGAAATTGTCGAGCAAGGTCGCTTGATAAATCCGCCCCGCGGCAGTGCGCCCCCGGATGGTCAAAAAATGCCGCCGGAAAAACCGCCCAAGCAAATCGTCGCCGCGCCCGACGTCACGCCGCCGCTCCCCGGCGCACTCGGCGGCGCACCGGCGTAAATTTTTGCGCGTCTCGTCGTGAGGTTCGCCGGGGTTAGATCGAATTATTCGGCCTAGTTCTCGTTAGACTTATGCGGACCGCGGTCGTTTTTCTCGCTCTGACAACTTCCATGTTGGCCGGAGCGCTTCCTGACGACGCTACTTTGACACGACGTATTCTCGGAAGATGGCATAGCTATCGGCACGACACACAATATCGCGCAGACGGGACTTGGATACTTGATCCTCCGGACGATGGTCAGAACACGCGCGGAAAGTGGCGCATCGAGCACGGCAAGCTTATCGAAACGTGGCGTTTTGTCGGGGAGTCGAGCGACTCTACGACTGTTGACGAGGTCATCGAGCTTACTCGCGACACACTGAAGTTTCGCACACTATCGCAGGAAGGGCCGGGACGCCCGGAAGGTCTCGTTCTCCCGAGTGGCGTTTATACACTGAAGCGCATTAAGGATGATCAGGCTTCGCATCCGCAATAGGTCTAACCAATCGCTCCGGTCCACCGCTGGCCGTCGTGACCATAAAGTAGAGCCGCACTATGTATGCCGCGACAAGTTAGGGAGACATCTCGGCGAAATCATTGTAACACCAAACGACTTTTGAGTATGCCACGCCAACGCCGAATCAGGCGATGCAGTTAGGCGCGGAGAAGGAAAAGTAGGAAATTACAAACGTGTAAGCGATGCTGATGTCGATCGATGAGTAGCGAGGAAGTTAGTGTTATTCTGAAACGGTTCGAGTCGCCGGACGAAATTCGCGTTCTGCAGAAAGGTCGCTTCGAGTTGGTGCATCTCGGTGGGATGACGATTGGCCGCGCTACATATGAGCCTGGCTGGAGGTGGAGCGAGCACGTCGGCGCCAGCGTTGGCGCGACCCGCTGCAATGTCGAACACGTCGGCTTAGTACTCTCCGGCACTGCGACAGCTGCCTTCGATGATGGTCGCGTAGTCGAATTGCGAGCGGGGGAGCTTTTTTACATCCCGCCTGTGCCGCACGACAGCTGGGTCATCGGCGATGAACCGTATGTCTCACTGCACTTTCTTGGCGCAGATCATTACGCCAAGCCTAACACTTAGGAGATGATGTGCACCGGCCGTTGTGGCAGAAGATGGTTGTGATCGGAAGCCAAGGACCATCTAACCAAAGTGCTGCAGCCAATCCCGAACCATTTCGAGACGTGACGACCGACTTTGCTTTGATGAAACAGACCCGGTTGCTCGCTGAGTACCGTATTCAAGGTCGGCGGCTGGCGCCTCTCACGCTCATGATGGTGGCGCTCTGTGCGTGCTCGGGTGATCGAAGGGCGCAAGATAGCGCCATTGACAACATCGTCATGAAGTACCACGGAGCGGGGAAGTTCACGGGCTCCGTTCTGGTCGGTCGGGACGATCGTGTCGTGTACGTGCGTTCCATTGGGCTGGCCGACAAATCATGGCGTGTCTCGAACACGGCCGAGACTCGCTTCCAAATTGGATCGCTGACAAAGCAATTCACCGCAGCCCTCATCCTAGGGTTGGTGCAGCAGCGCCGCATTGATCTCGATGCGCCATTGTCCACCTACCTTCCGGATTATCGCGCTGAGTCCGGTCGCCTCGTGACTATCCGTAATCTCCTGGATCATTCATCAGGCATACCCGATCTAGCACATCGGCCAGACATTTTGGAGATCGTGAAGCGACCGGCCACACCGGCCGAGGTCGTTCGCAACTATTGCAGCGGTCAGCTGGAGTTCGAGCCAGGCAGCCGGTTCAATTACTGCAACTGTGGTTATCTTATTCTAGGCGCGATTTACGAGCGGGTCTCAGGCCAAAGCTATCTTGAGGGCGTTCAGCGGCTCGCCTCTCGCGCGGGTCTGCACGATACTGGCATCAGTGGACCTCGAGATGTGGTGCCGCGTCTCGCGACTGCTTATGTCGTGGAGAATGGTAGGCTGGTAAAAGCTCCCTACATTGAATGGTCCGTTACGTTCGCGTCCGGCGGATTGTATTCGTCGGTACTTGACCTGTGGCGGTGGCGGTGCGCGCTGATGGACGGTACGGCGCTTGGCAAGGAAGCTAAGGCTGAACTATTTGCGATGCGGCCGTTTGGATATTCATACGGCTGGCACGTTGGCCGAACGGATCGAGACCACCTTCGGAAGTTCCTCGCAAACGACTACGATACCGAGCGTCCGCCACGGTCTGCGAATATTATGCTCGCCTCCCACTCTGGTGATCTACCAGGCTTCCACAGCTGCATGACGATATTATTGGACGGTAGTTGGACGGTGATCCTCCTGGACAACCAGGATAGCAAGTCGCTTCCAGATCTCGCGGCCGAGATCCTCACCGCCGCGCTCTAGCACTTACTTCGGCGAACGCGAATCGGCGTGCGTCTTCACCTCGCGCCGTTGAACGTCGACGAGGTGGCGCAACTGGCGTTCCATGGTCTTGAAGGCATCGTGGATCACTTTGTTAAGCGGATCGTGGGTGCCGTTGTCTTTCTGTTGCTCGTCGGCAACGAGTTCATGACCGCGCGAAACCGTCACATCAATGCGAACACGGTATTGATTTCCTTTGTGATGGGTGTGGTTCGGTTGTTCGATCGCCACATCGCAGCGGTTAATGTGATCGCAGAATTTTTCCAGCCGCGCGGCTTTGTCCAATACGAGATTGTCGATCTGGTCGGATTTTTCCAGACCCCGATAACTGATCTTAACAGGCAGTTGCATGATTAATTAGATACTAATGCTCTGTCGGGCGTTGAGCGAAGCGAAATGTTGCGGCGTCCGATCCCGGGGCCGCCATCCAGAAATTGAGCATCTTCAAATTTCCTGGAGCGAACGAAAGTGCGCCGGCAATTTTGACGGTTCAGTTTTGACCAGATCGGATTTTACATGCTCGACAATCCGGTCGCGGACTTTTCTCGGCAAAAGATCGACAATGGCAGCATGGATCGACGCCGGCGCGGCAAACGACCAGCCTTCGACGCCGTCACTCTCCACGATTTTTGCAATCTGATCGGCGAGCTGTTTATGAATGCGGCGATCGGTTTCGGTTTCAAGCTGTGTCCGTTCCGCGATCGAATTTGCATGCCGTCCGCCCGCGCCATCGCTCACCGGAAATCGCCCGGCCAAATCAGTTACCTTATCAACGAGCCTCCCGTGCGCGTCGGTGACGTTGAATGCCTGCACTAGTTTCAGGCTCGGCCCACGCGTGGGCGTCTCATCCACTCGATATGCTTTTAAACTGCCGCGATCGGTGACGATGATGAGAGAACTCGGTGTCATGGCGAATCAGGGACCAGGATTGGTCGCGCATGAAAAGCGCACATTTCTATATAACTAATTCGTGTCTGGCGACAAGATCGCGCTGAATTTTCATGTCGAGCGCACGTGCGCGCCTTATTTTCCGCGAGCGCGTTCTTCTTCGGCACTGAGCGCCGGAAATTCGACCTGGCGTTTCTTCCACGATTCCTCCCGAGCTTGAGCATGCGCGCCAGTGACCAGTTGAAGCAAACAGGCACAGCGGCCGCCAAGATCGACATCGTCGCCCGATGCGAATTTCCTCGGTTCCGTCAAAAAACCCGCTGCGCCCGTGGTGTCGAGAATGAGTTGCCATTCGATATGTTCCCGACCCGGCAGGACAAATGGGATCGGTTCATAATGCGCGTTGATCAGCAACAAAAATGTGTCATCGCGGATTGGCTCACCCTCGAAATTGAACACGTCCATCGTGTCGCCGGTTAAAAGCATGCCGAGACAACGAACGAACGGGTGCGCCCACTCTTCTTCGCTCATTTCGTTACCGCCTGGGTTAAACCACATCACATCCCTGATTTCCGAACCACGAATTCGCCGGCCTTGGAAAAATTTCGGACGGCGAAAGACCGGATGATCTTTCCGGAGCTGAATCAGCTGTCGCGTAAACCCAAGCAATTGATTCTGTTTTTCATCGCGCTCCCAATTAAACCAGCTGATCTCATTGTCCTGGCAGTAAGCGTTATTGTTTCCGTTTTGCGTTCTGCCCCATTCGTCACCGCCGCAGAGCATCGGCACGCCTTGCGAAAGAAAAAGGGTCGCCAGAAAATTCCGGCGCTGACGTTCGCGCAGTTTGTTGATCTCCGGGTCATCGGTTGGACCTTCCACGCCGCAGTTCCAGGATTGATTGTTATTGTCGCCGTCAGTGTTGTTGTCCCCGTTCAATTCGTTGTGCTTCTCATTGTAGCTGACCAGGTCGGTCAACGTGAAACCGTCGTGCGCAGTGACGAAATTGATGCTGGCATAAGGGCGGCGCCCGCTATGCTGATAAAGATCGGGACTGCCGGCGAGCCGGTAGGCCATTTCGCCGATGCGACCCTCGTCGCCTTTCCAAAAACCGCGCATGGTATCGCGATATTTGCCGTTCCATTCCGCCCAGAGCACAGGAAAATTTCCGACTTGATAGCCGCCTTCCCCCACATCCCACGGTTCTGCGATTAGCTTGACCTGCGAGAGCACTGGATCCTGATGAATGATTTCGAAGAAGGCGTGCAGTTTGTTCACGCCTTCGTGATCACGCGCCAGGGTCGAAGCCAGATCGAATCGAAATCCGTCGACATGCATCTCGAGAACCCAATAGCGCAAGCTGTCCATCACCAGTTGCAACGCGCGTGGATGCAGCAGGTTAAAGGTGTTGCCCGTGCCGGTGAAATCCAGATAGAAACGCGGATCATCGGGCTGCAATCTGTAATAAGCGGGATTATCGATGCCGCGGAAGCACAGCGTCGGCCCGAGTTGATTCCCTTCCGCGGTGTGATTGTAAACCACGTCGAGAATTACTTCGATACCGGCGGCATGGAGGCTGCGCACCATCGATTTGAACTCCGAGACTTGTTCACCCATTTGCCCACTGCTCGAATACGCCGCGTGTGGCGCGAAAAATCCGATCGTGTTGTAACCCCAGTAATTCTTTAGGCCGCGATTAACCAAAACTTTATCGTCGATGTGCGCGTGCACTGGCAATAGCTCGACTGCCGTCACGCCGAGTTTCGCCAAGTAATCGATCGCCGCCGCGCTGCCGAGCCCCGCGTAAGTGCCGCGCAATTCTTCAGGCCCGTTCGGCCAGAGCCTGCTGAAGCCTTTGACATGCACCTCATAGATCACAGAGCTGTGCAATGGGATGCCAGGTTTCCTGTCGCCCTTCCAATCGAAAGCGTTGTCGATCACGACCGACTTTGGAACGCCCCACGCGTCATCGCGGAAATCCTGGGTCAAATCTTCGTCTTCGCCGCCGACGACATAGCCAAACATTTCGTCCGCCCAATTCACTTCCCCCGCAATTGCTTTCGCGTACGGATCGAGAAGGAGTTTGGAACTGTTGAATCGCAAACCGCGTTCCGGATCGTACGGGCCTGAAACGCGAAAACCGTACAATTGACCCGGTCGCACATCGGGCAAGAACACATGCCAGACCTGATCGGTATGTTCAGTCACTGGAATGCGAACATTTTCCTGGCGCGCATCGATATTATCGAAGAGACAAAGATCAACCGATGCGGCCGCTTCCGAAAAAAGCGCAAAGTTCACGCCGTTGCCGAGCCACGTCGCGCCGAGTGGATACGGAAAACCGAGCCAAGTCTTTACCGGAGTCATAAGCGCGCCGCGTTCCTATCGGATATCGAACAGGTTGGCAATTATTAAGGTAGGCCGGTTCGCCCCGAGCCGCCTCGTTTCTGAGCTCGATCGCTTGTGTAATACAGCCATCCCTGGCTACCGTTCGTGCTGGAGATCCTGCCCGCATAAACGCGACGCCTGCTGGAAGCTCACTCCCACCAGGGAGGCAGGATACTCATGTTACGCGCGCTGGAGTTTGTATATTTAGCCAATCAGAAACGGAAGATGCGCTTAAAATTCACCCTTTTAGCTGGCGTAATATTTGGCGTTGGCGTCGCCAGTGGGATCTATTTCTGCGCTCATCACAATTGGAATCCGTTGCCTCCAAACACGATGATCGACCGCATCGTCGTCGAAAAATCGGCAAGGAAATTGTCGATTTTCCGTGGCGGCGAAAAACTTAAAACATATAGAGTTGCGTTAGGCCGCAATCCGACCGGTGCGAAACAGCAAGAAGGGGACGAGAAAACCCCGGAAGGCATCTACAAGATCGACAATCGCAATCCACATAGCAATTTTCATCTTGCGCTGCACATCTCCTATCCGTCCGCTGAAGACACTGCGCGTGCCGCGACGCGTGGACTCTCTGTTGGCTACGACATTATGATTCACGGGCTTCCGAACGGTCGCGGTTGGCTCGGCGCGTTTCATCGGCGAAAAGATTGGACGGCTGGTTGTATCGCGCTTACCGACGAAGAAATCGAAGAGCTTTGGCGGGTGACGCCCGACGAGAGTCCAATTGAAATCTTTCCATGAGTTGGACGCGCGCTTTCAGCTTGTCGATATACGGCCTGAGCCGCAGAATATGCGAAGGATGAAGAGTTTACTTCATATTTGTTACTCAAACTTAGTCGGTCTTTTCCGTTTGTAAGAAACCACGATGCGATTGCCTAATCCATTGGTCCTGGCAGCGATCTACGGGCTTTCGGAGCTCTATCTCGCTCTAACTCGGCGCTCCCAAACGCAAGCTGTTTCCCGGGACCGCCGCTCTCTTATTCTGCTTTGGACAATCATCGTTGTGAGCCTTTGGTTTGGGATCCAAATGGTCTGGCTTTTCCCGGGCGCAACCGTGCCGTATCTGCGCGGATTTTATCTCTTCGGCTTCTTGCTGTTTCTCGGCGGCCTGATTCTACGTTGGTACTCGATCGGATATCTCGGTCGCTATTTTACAGTTGATGTGTCGATCTCGGCCGAACACAAACTGATTGACTCCGGTCCCTACCACTGTATTCGGCATCCCACATACACGGGCGCACTTCTGGCCTTCCTCGGCTTGGGCTTCTGTTTCGGAAATTGGCTGTCGATCTTGTTTCTGACGGTACCGATTATCGCTGCATTTCTCTGGCGCATTTGGATCGAGGAACGCGCGCTCACTGACGCGCTCGGCGAGAATTACCGCGCCTATGTAGAGCGGACGAAACGTTTAATTCCGTTCGTTTACTAGCGCGAAGGTCTAACGCACATTACAAATCGCGCAGCGCACTCTGCGCTTTTTCGACATCTGATAGGCGCAGAATGATCAGTCCTTTTGCTGCCTTGGGGCCGGCTGCAAGATAAGCGTATTCAATATTCACTTCGGCCTTCGCGAGTCGTTCAGCAATCGTTGCGAGCACTCCTGGTTTATTCTCGGTCTCGATCGTAAGCACATCAGATTCGAGCGCGAGCACGCCAGCCTCGCCCAAAAGCATGAGCGCTTTAGTCGGATCGCTCACCACCATGCGCACGACGGAATGATCGACCGTGTCGGAAGTAGTCAGCGCGTGAATATTAATTTCGGCCTGGGCTAGCGCTTCACACACGCGGGCAAGCGCGCCGGGACGATTCGCTAGAAAGACCGCGAGTTGGGTCGCCGATTCCATAGAGAGCGTGGGGTGTAGGCTCATGGCGCTTTTAAGGTGACGCCGGGAATAGCTTCTGACAACTCATCAAAATCTGAATATGTGACTCGGTGCTCATTTTAAAGCAGGAAGGAACTGCAACAGCCACGCGAGTCCGTTCGCGAATGATTCACTCGAATGCAATTGTCGATCTAACCATGACCAGTGTCGCTGAACGTCATTCGTTGAAAGGGCCAACACCGCCGCGCACGATTGGTTTCATCACGGCCAGCGCCATTGTCATTGCCAATATCATCGGCACCGGCATCTTCACGAGTCTCGGCTTTCAATTGGCGGACATTCAATCCGGGTTCGCGCTCCTGATGCTCTGGATTGTGGGCGGGATCACGGCGCTGTGTGGCGCGATTTGCTATGGCGAGCTCAGCGCCACCCTACCGCGCTCCGGTGGCGAATATCATTTTCTTTCCGAGATTTATCACCCAGCCGTCGGTTTCATGGCTGGTTTCGTTTCCGCCACCGTGGGCTTCGCCGCACCCATTGCGCTCGCTGCCATGGCGTTCGGAAAATATTTCCGCGGCGTATTCGACTTCGGTTCACCAGTTGTCCTTTCATTCGTGCTCGTTTGGGTCGTGGCGCTTTTCCATTTTGGTAACCTGCGCCTTGGCAGCGCCTTTCAAAATCTTTGGACAATCGTGAAGCTGCTTTTAATTAGCGTGCTCATCGGAGCTGGATTTCTCGTCGAACAAAAACAGGCGATCACTTTTTTGCCGCGGCCCGGTGACACGATGTCGATCTTCAGCGGTGCCTTCGCGGTCGCCCTCGTTTATGTCATGTATTCGTACTCGGGCTGGAATGCCTCGACCTACATCATCGGCGAAGTAAAGGATCCGGAGCGGAATGTGCCGCGCTCGCTTTTTGCCGGCACTATCGTTGTGATCGCGGCTTACGTCCTTCTCAACGCCGTCTTCCTCATGACTACACCGATGCCGGAAATGCGCGGTCGAATCGAGATTGGCTTGATTGCGGGCAAACACATTTTCGGCGCCGACGGTGGGCGAATTGTTGGTGCGCTGATTTGTCTAGGCCTCGTTTCGACGATCAGTTCGATGACGTGGATCGGGCCGCGCGTCACGATGTCGATGGGCGAAGATCATTGGTTGCTGCGATTGCTCGGACAAAAAAACAGCCAAGGGGTTCCAACGAACGCTATGATTGTGCAATTGCTCATCGTTAGTTTGCTTTTGTTGACGCGAAGTTTTGAAAGCGTGGTCCAGTATACTCAGTTTAGTCTATTGATTTGTTCGCTTCTCGCTGTGCTCGGCGTAGTGGTCTTGCGGGTAAAGCGTCCTAACATTGTGAGGCCTTATCGGGTGTGGCTCTATCCCCTGCCACCACTTGTTTTCGCGGCGATCACGTTTTGGATGATGATTTATCTTTTGTGCTCGAAGACCATGGAATCACTGGCCGGGCTCGGGACGGCAGTCGTCGGCTTTGCTCTTTACTTTTGCGCGGGAAAATCTCTCCGCCGCTCCGCATGAATAACACCTCGGTGATGA
>QHMQ01000098.1:0-11764 GCA_003217835.1 Verrucomicrobiota bacterium | reverse complement strand
CAGGGCCTAACGACATTGCGCGGTTCCTCGCTGGAATGCCGGTGCCGCCCGATTCGCCGCTTGCGCCGCTCACACGCGATCCGGCATGGCAGGAGCACTCCGCATTTTTTGAAAAGGAGTTTACGAAACTCAATCTGCGCCAACTCCAAAAACTACACGCGTGGGAGGACACCTATCTTCCGGAAGCAACACAGCCGATTCCGGTCGCCTTCTACATGTTCAGCGGTCCCGATTTTCTGTATCTCGATCAATTTTTCCCCAACGCATCCGTGTATGTCCTTTGCGGGAAGGAATCAATGGGGCCACCCCCGGATCCACTGCGCATCGCCAATCTTCGCGGCGCGCTGCAAAATCTCGAAAACGCGATGAACTCCGCGCTTAGTTACAGCTTTTTCATCACGAAAGACATGAAAGTTGATTTGGAATCGCAAGAGCTCAAGGGCACGCTGCCGATCCTTTACGTTTTCATCGCGCGTGCGGATAAATCGATCACGCATGTGACGTTCGGTTCGCTCAATGGAAGCGGCGCATTTCAAGAGTACGCGCCGGGAAAAACAGGCGGCGGCAGTCCCGGTGTGCGCATCAACTATACGGACAACCAATCGGGCAATTCGCAGACGTTGTATTATTTCACCACCGATATTTCCGACGGCGGCATCCATTCGAACCCCGGTTTTCTGAAATTCTGTCAGCATTTTGGCGTCGGCTCGAGCCTGCTCAAATCGTCTTCCTATCTCCTGTTCGAAAGCGGCTTCGCCACGATCCGTAATTTTATTCTCGATCACAGCAGGCTAATTGTGCAGGACGACGCCGGGATTCCGCTCGATTATTTTAGCCGCGACAAATGGAACATTCGGCTCTTCGGCAATTACATTGGTCCGATCGAGATCTTTAAACAACATTACCAGCCGAAACTGCAAGAGCTCTATGCCCAAAGCAATCCGCCGCCACTGGAATTCAATTTTGGCTATCGCTGGAACTACAAAGAAAGCAATTTAATGGTGATCCAGCGCAATTAATGTTGAAGCGTTTCAAAGGCATAGGTGGGGCGGATCCAGCGAACGGCTTGGGGTGGTCTGCCTGATCGTCAAAATCTTCGGAACCACGAATATGGAAAGACGTCCCCAGGGCAATCGGTCGCCCAGCGCGGCGGATTCATCTCGCGATGTGGCCGGACAACGATCTCGTGTCCGGCGGTTTTGCCGCAGCGCTGCCGTAAATAACGAATTAGTTCTTCGCACGATTCGAGCTGCGCCCGTGTTGGTTGGTCGCGATTGAAATCGCCCACCAGACAGATGCCGAGCGAGATATTGTTCAGATAGTCGCTGTGGACATGGCCGCCGTTGATCTGGCGGCGCCAGCGGTCGCCCACTTCAATCTGGCCGTTGCCAGTCGAAGTCCCATTGCCAATCACGAAATGATACGCGAGCCCATTTTGCATCCGCCGAACATGTCGATGGTAATAATCGAACACCCGCGCGTTACCCTGCCGCGTGCCGCTATTATGGACGACAATAAATTGCCACCGACGCCGTTGCACGGGCGCGCGGCGGATTTGTTCGATGACCGAACGCGTAAGATAGCGATAACTTTCGCTTGATCGCGACCGCGACCACGGCCAAAAACCAAATCTGCGCGGTGGCGGCGTCGGAGGAGGCTCAAGACCCTGCTCTTCCTCAAAGCCGGATTTCTCGATTACGACTTGCGCTCGGTCGTCCGCCGGAACGGTGCGCGAAACGTTTGTTTGCGGTGACGGCGTCGGCGTCGGTACAGCAATCGCGTGCGGAGGCGGCGGGGTCGGGTTTTCCGATGGAACGCGAGACTCTTCTGGAACTGGCCTAGGACTCTTTTCAGGCCTTGGCGTTTCGGTTCTTCCCGAGGACGCTTTCGCCTTGCCCTTCTTAGCTTTTTTTGGGGTTGGAGATGCTTTCTTCTTGGTTGATTTTTTCTTTCCGGCTTGTGCCTTTGGCGTCGCGCTCGGTGATTTCTTCGGTCTTGCTGACGCAACAGTTGGTTCAGGCGTTTCGCTCGGTTTTGACTTTGGGACTGTTTCTTCTTCGCCGGATTTTTTCGCCGCTTTCGCTTTCGCAATCGGGCTGGGCGACTCCTCCGGCGTCGGCGACATGCCAGTTTCCTTTTTCGACTTGTTTGAGACCGGTTTTGCCTTGGCGATCGGGCTCGGTGACTTCTCTGGCGCTGGCGAGGAGGTGTGCGCCTTGTGGTGTTTTTTTACCGATTGCTCGCCCTTGGGCGTTTCCTCATCGCTAACCTGCGCGCGGAGGACACTTCCGATGATGGCGCCGAGCGCGAACGCAATTGCAAGCCAGAGGCGAAAGCGCACCACTGCAGCGGAGCGTAGCAGAGCAGGCCGAGCGATCAAGCTGAGTGCGCGGCCGGTGCAGTTCCGCGCTGCGTTGTTTCGCGTGCGCGTTCGCGGCGGAGGATCGCGTTTAATTTCCCGCCGACAAGCAGCAGCAAACAGGTCAAATACATCCAGGTGAGTAGCACGATAATTGACGCCAACGCGAGGTAAGTCGGGTTGTAACGATCATATCTTGTCACGTAAAGCTGAAAGAGCTTGGTCGCGATAATCCAGCCGACGGAGAAAAAGATCGCACCCGGCAATGCCTGGCGAAGCGTGAGATAATTCTCCGGCGTCAGGAGATAAAGCAGCAGCGCCAGAATGATCAGTGCCACTGCCGTAAACGGTAAATTTAACGCAGCAACCCATTCCTGCAGTGGGATCTTAAGTTGGAAATTAACTTCCGCAATTCCGGCGAGCGTTTCGCCAAAGACCATCGCGTTAAAACAAAAAAGGATGATGATGCCGAACCAAAAGAGCAGCAGGAACGAGATGATATACTTTGACCACCAGTGGGGATCTTCGCGGACGCCATGCGTTTGCGTCAGTGATCGAGAAATGGTGGCGATGAAAACGGTACCGAAATAAATCCCAACGACAATCCCGGCATTGGCTAGCAGGCCGCTGGATCCTGTGACTACCACACTGGCAACTGCCGTATCGAGAATGTCCTGCACTTTTGGATCTGGCGGCATGAAGCTTTGCAAGAGAAGGAACATTTGGTGGAGCTTCGCTGGATCGGTGCCGAACAGACCGAGTAGATGCCATAGGAAGAGCAGACCGGGCGCGAGAGCGAAAAGGAGTAGATACGCCATCTGCGCAGCCAGACCGGCGGTGGTATCGGTCGCTGTTTCCCAAACTAAACGGCACAAGACTCGCCAGACAAATCCGAGATATTTCATCTCCGTCCGGGAGTTTACTTTGCCGAACATAAATATCCATTAAACTTCCGTCCGCTGTGTCCGTTTCATTTTTGTCCGCCTCGCCTAACGAATCGTGAAAAAGATACTGATCCTCACCGCCAGTTTTGGAGAGGGTCACAATAGCGCCGCGCGAGGAGTTCGCGATGGGTTGGCCCGTGTCGCTCCAACAGCCGATGTCGAATTGCGTGATCTGTTTGCAGAGACCTACGGATCAGCGAATGAGTTTGTGCGAAGGGCGTATCTCGCGGTGATCAACCGCTGGCCGCGCTCTTGGGGATATGTTTATCGCTGGCTCGATCACAAAAAAGATTTCGATAAGAGTTTCCGGCGATTTTCTCGGCTCAAGAATCATTTCGCCACCCTGCTCGATCGTTTTCAACCAGACGTGGTCGTTTCAACTTTTCCGCCCTTTCCCTATTTACTGCGGCAAATTTTAGGGCCGAGCGGACGCTGCAAAAACGTGGTCGTCGTCACCGACTCGATCACGGTGAATGCCATCTGGTATCGTTGCGTTGCCGATTACTTCTTCGTTCCAAACGAGCCGAGCGCCGGGGTACTGCGCGCCGGTGGAATCTCGCCACAAATCATCAAAACGTTCGGATTTCCTGTGAGTCCGAAATTTGCTGACCTGATGCGAGATCGCCCATCGCCTCCGAATAGCGATCGGCGAGTCCTTTATGTGGTGAACCCGCCTACTATGAGGGCACCCGAACTCGTGCGACGACTTATCGATCTCGATATTCATCTGACCGTCACCGTCGGTCATGCCGACAAACTTCGCCCAGCAATCGAAGCGGCGGCAGGTCGTGGCAAGATCGAGATCATCGGTTGGACCGAAGAGCTTCCGCGCATGCTTGGAGCGAGCCATTTACTCATCGGAAAAGCCGGGGGTGCGACGGTGCAGGAAACGATCGCTGCCGGTTGCCCGATGATCATTAATCACGTCGTCTCTGGTCAGGAGGAAGGCAATGCCCGACTGATCGTCGAAACGAATTCGGGCGCGGTGGCGCTTTCGCCTGCTGAGGTCGTCGTGCAAGTCCGACGCGCGTTTGCCGACGGCGCAAAACAATGGCGCGAATGGGCAACGAATATCAGGCGTTTGAGCAAGCCGCGGGCAGGGCTCGAAATCGCGGAGTTCTTATCGTCAATCTAACGGGAGAAGATTTCTTCGCCGCCGACAAACGTTCGCAACACTTCCAACTCCGGAGAGAGAACAATCAAGTCCGCGTCTGTTCCAATTGCCAATCGGCCTTTCGTTGCGAGACCAATCGCGCGCGCGGGATTTTCCGTCGCCATTGCAAGCGCTTCATGCAGGGGTACCTCAACATCGTTCACCATCGTCCGGACAAGATCGATCATCCGCGCCGCGCTGCCCGCCAGCGCCGAGCGATCAGCCAGCAGACAAACGCCTCCTTCGACGATGCAATCATTACTGGAAAGCGAAAACCGGGATCCATCCGGCAAGCCCGCGCCAGCAGTTGCGTCAGTCACAAGACAAATTCCAGCACCGCGTTTTGCGCGGTACAACATTTTCATCAACGTTGTCGAAACATGATGACCGTCCGCAATCAATTCGCAGAGGACGGTTGGCTCACCCAACGCAAACTCAAGCAAACCTGCGACACGATGAATGCCACGCCGGCGCGCCAATGACATGCAATTAAATGTATGGGTCACGCTACACATTCCTTGCGCCAAAGCAGCCTGTGCTTCGTCATCCCACGCGTTGCTGTGGCCACCGCTCACACTGATCTGGCGGGCGTGAAACCTTTCGATCGCTTCCAGCGCCCCACGCAATTCCGGAGCGATCGTGATACGTTTGATCACGTCAGCATGTCCAAGCAATCGCTGCACCGCGAC
Source organism: Verrucomicrobiota bacterium (assembly GCA_003217835.1). Classification (GTDB taxonomy): domain Bacteria; phylum Verrucomicrobiota; class Verrucomicrobiia; order Chthoniobacterales; family UBA10450; genus Udaeobacter. The sequence goes on along the minus strand of QHMQ01000098.1, from coordinate 6,619 downwards.
CGGTGATGGATTCTGAATGAACTCGGCGCGCTGCGCGCCGAACTCGGCGCGCTGCGCGCCGCGCTTTATTTTAGAAATAAACGGGCCTTCGACGTGAACGCCGACGATTTGTTTGACCGAAGATCGGCAATTACGAACCGCCTTTATTACATCGACAATTGCGTCGAGCGGCGCCGTCGCGGTGGTCAGTAGGAGGGAAGTCGTTCCGCCGCTTGCATGGAAATCGCAGATAGCCCGAAACGCCTCCTCTGAGGCTTCCATCGTGTCGCGCCCGACCGCGCCGTGCACATGAAGATCGACAAAACCAGGTACGACGTAATTTCCGTCAAGATTGACAACATTTGCGGGAACGTTGGTTTGTTGCCGGATCTTCGCAATTTTCCCTTGTTGCGCAACGATTTCCAGGCCTTCACGAATTCCATCCGAGAAAATCAAGCGAGCATTTCGAAAGATCATTGATTGTAGGGCCAGCCTCCGTCGAGCCGACGAAATCCGCCAGGAAATTCGAGGCTAAGTAAACTGTTCCTTGCCGGAACTGATTGCGTTCACGACCCGCAAAGTCCATTTTCTGGTTTGCCATGCAGGTCGAATACGATGTCGTGATCATCGGCGGCGCGTTTTCCGGCGCCGCAACCGCGCTCATGCTCAAGCGGAAACGGCCCGAAGCGCGCGTCCTCGTCATCGAAAAAGCGGCCGAGTTCGATCGCAAAGTCGGTGAATCGACTACCGAAGTGAGCAGTTGTTATATGACCCGAATTTTGGGCCTGACCCACTATCTCGGTCATCATCAGCTCGCAAAACAGGGTTTGCGCCTATGGTTTTCGAATCGCCCGGACCAGTCGTTCGATGATTGCGTCGAAGTTGGCTCACGTTATCAGAGCCGTTTGCCCGGCTTTCAAGTTGATCGCGCGAAACTTGATTCGCACATGCTCAAGCTCGCGGTGGAAGCCGGCTGCGACCTCTGGCGCCCAGCCAAGGTAACGAAGTGCGAATTGAATAACAGGGATGGGCAGACTGTGAATGCAGTTGTCGACCATAGTGAACGCAGCGTCGCTTGCAGTTGGGTTGTCGATGCCACAGGACGCGCAGCCATGCTGGCACGGAAGCTGGAACATTTTCGCCAAAACGAGGAACACCCGATCAATGCAGTCTGGGCGCGGTTCAGGGACGTCAAGCAGTGGGACAGCTACGAATGGCGAGAACGCTTTCCCGAATACGCCAACCGTCTTCACACTAGCCGTGAATGGGCCACCAATCACTTGTTCGGACGGGGTTGGTGGGTCTGGATCATTCCCCTGCAGGGAGGCGACGTCAGTGCAGGCATTGTTTATGACAATCGTATTTTCAAGCTTCCAGAAGGACCAAGCCTGGGTCAACGGCTGCATGCGCACATTCTCAGCAATCCCGTAGGTCGCGAAATCTTCGGCCGGGCGCGCGTGATCGAGGGGGACGTGCATGCCTTGTCGATGTTGCCATATCACAGTGAAAAGGTTTGCGATCACGGCTGGGCGGCGGTAGGTGACGCGGCCGGCTTTATCGATCCTCTTTACAGTCCGGGTCTCGATTTTTGCTCTTACACATCTTACTACGTGGCCGATTTGCTGGCACGCAGTTTAGCGGGCGAAGAGGTCGCGGATCAGATCCGTTATTATAACCAGCAATATCCGATCACCTATCGTTTCTGGTTCGAGAGTTTATATAAAGACAAGTACTACTACATGGGCGATGCCGATCTGATGTCGGCCGCACTCTTGCTCGATGTCAGCAGCTATTATCTCAGCCTGGTCAGGACTGCTTACCGCGATCCCGAGCATGAATTTCTTAACCTTCCATTTGGCGGCCTCGGCGGCCGATTCGCCGCCGGCATGATGAAGTTTTACAATCGCCGTCTAGTAGCGCTTGCGCAGCGACGATGGGCAACCGGGTACTATGGCAGACGAAACTCTGGATGGCGGGAGCTTTACGATGGATTTCTTCCGGATGCCCGCATTCGGAAGCAAATCTGGCGAGGCTTGCGGCGTTGGTGGAAGTGTGAGCTCATTAATCTGAGATTGATGTTGACTGTACGAGCGCCCGTTCCAGCCAGCGAAGTTTCGGCAACGGCGCGAACTGAAATCTTCGAAGCGGGAACATAGACTTCCAGTCTGTGCGGACAGCGAAGCTTTGCTCCGCTGAAAACTAACCAATGCGGAGAACATCTTTACAGGCCGCACATGTCACGGACCCGTATATTCCCGGTCACTGCGGGTTGACGAAGCCGAAATACCAACGCAAAAACGCGTCGCCGAAAAAGAGCCAGCTTAGCGCGCCAAACGCCAGGTAAGGCCCGAACGGCAACTTCGCCGACCAGACGCGCTTCCCGACAACGAGCGTGATCAATCCGACAATTGAACCGAGCAGGGACCCGGCAAAAAGACTAAACAACACCGCGCGCCATCCCAAAAATGCGCCAATCGCGGCGAGAAATTTCAGATCGCCGCGACCCATCGCCTCGCGCGGAATCTGGAGCTCACGCACGACGCCCGAAATCTCGGCGACATTGTCGAGCATAAATTCATGACCTTCGACCGCGACGCGATCGTGGTGAAAGTCCAGTGTCGTATTTCCAAAAGCGTGATTGTCGATCCTAGCCTCGTCGCACGAGAGCAATAATCGATCTTTCTCACGGGCGAAATGGTCGCTCCACAAACTTTGTTCGCTGCCGACCACAAAATCGGCGTCGTCACCCTGTTTCTTCCAGGTAAACGGCGTGGGTGCGTCGAAACGAATTCTTTTTTTCCCAAAGGCGATCTTGCCCGCTTCCAGAACAAGCAGAAGAATCAGATAGCCCAGGGCCGCCGCGAGCGCGGAGCGAATGCCCGCAGCGATCCGTGAATCCGTATCCATCAACACCGGTACTGCTATGCTGGCAACGAATCCCGCGATGATTCCGCCGATCGTCACCCGATCTGGAATGATGAAATGTTCGAAATCGATAAATGTCCCAATGATCAGGAACGAAATAAAAATCCAGTAGGCGATCGCCATCGGCCACGAAAAACTTTGCCAGATCGCGAGGAAAAGAAGAGCGGTGAGGAATTCCACGGCAAAATAGCGAAAGGCGATCTTGCTCCCGCAATTTGCGCAGCGGCCCTGGAGCACGAGCCAGCTGATCAACGGCAGATTTAGATGCCACGGAATCGGCTTCTTGCACGCCGGACAAAAAGAGCGGCGCGGCTCGTCTACCGAAAGATCGAGAGGCAAGCGATAGATGCAGACGTTCAAAAACGAGCCGACCGCGGCGCCGAGAACGAACGCAAATGCGCTGAAGAGAAATTGGTAAATCGGATTGTCCACGTAATTAGCCGGCGATCGATCTCGATCTACGGCGCTCCATGATCCAGGCAATCCAGATGCAGCTTTCATAAAGCAGACACATCGGGAGTCCCATCGCGATCAACGTCAGGATATCCGGCGTCGGCGTAATGATTGTAGCCAGGAGAAAAATGAGCACGATCGCGTACGGTCGCGTGCGCGCCATGAATCTGAAAGTGACCAAGCCGAAGCGCACGAGAGCCAAGACCACCACCGGCAATTCGAAAGCGAGACCGAAACCGATCGTGAATCGCGTCACAAAAGAATAATACTGCTGCACCGTCCAGGTGGGCGTCCAGCCAAGCGATTGGGTGTCGCGGAAGAAAAAGAGAATCGTCTTTGGCAGCAGCCAGAAATAGCAGAGGAGCACGCCAAGCAGAAATAGCGCGAAGCTGACAAAAATGGCGGGAAGCAAAAAGCGCTTCTCCACGGCTGTGAGCGCGGGCAAAACGAATTCCGCCAAAAAATAGAGAAGGAGTGGAAAGGAAAGAACGATGCCGGCGTAAAACGCGAGATGAAATGAAATCACCAGGGAATCTGTGATTCCAAGAGCGCGCAGCGCTCCAACCTGTGGATCGACATCGTGGAGTGGCGCCTGCATCACGCGCACGAGGGTCGAGCGAAAGGCGAAGCAAATGATCATCGCCGCCACGAGCGTGATCGCCATCTTTACGATGGTCCAGCGCAAGTCCTCCAGGTGCTCCAAAAACGGCTTGGAAGTTTCGCTCTCTGGCATTTCGCGGAATTTAAAAATGTCTCGCAGCGCCATTTGAGATCGACAATCGTTCAGGGCCGCCCGGGCGAAAGAAAACCGCCCGCCACGAGCCGCGCCCAGATACTCAAAGTGTTTGCATCCCAATGCTAAATTCGCGGCAATCGACAATTGATTCTGCTTCGTCGCACACGTAATCAGCGCACGGCTCGACCGGTCGGGCCAGAAAAAAGTAACCGTGTTCATCGGTGAATCCCGGCGAAGAAAAATAATGACCGAGCGCAATGAGCTCGCCGTCCTTGGCCAATTCATAGCCGGCCTCCTCGCGAAGTTCGCTCGACGCGACCGCCTTGATTTCTTTCTGATCCGGCTCAACCATGTTGTCGATTTGACCGGATGGCATTTCCCAGATCGCCAAGCGAATCGGGATGCGTTCCTGGCGAATGAGAATAATTTTCCCGGCACGAGTCATTGGCGCAATGATTACGGCGGCTTTGCGATGCACAACCGTCCAAGCCCGTGGTGTCGCCCGCGTTGGTGTCCGGACATGATCGGTCACGACTTCTAGGTGTGCGTTCCCAAAATGCCGGTCGCTCGAGATAGTTTCCCATCCTTCGCCATCGCGCACGAGATTGCTCTGCTTCACGCGGGAAACTGTAGCGGCCGCTGCCCCAGCGGCAAACTGCTGGATTCGCTGTGAGCTTAGTCGAGCAGTTTATGCCAGCGCGCGATCTGCGCAGCGACGTTTCCCGGCGCGGGAGCGCCGATTGCAGTCCGCGCCGCAAGCGAACGGCGAACGTTGAAAACCTTCGCAACATCGATGTCAAACAATGGCGAAGCCTTTGTCAGTTCCGCAATCGGAATTTGATTGAGCGGCGATTTCGTCTTACCCGCATGGGCGACAAGTTTGCCGACGATCTCGTGCGCCTCACGAAAAGGCGTCCCCTTCTTAACGAGATATTCCGCCAGGTCGGTTGCGAGAAGATTGGGATCGTTTGCTGCGGCTTCCATGCGAGCGCGATTGATCTCGATTTTCGGCAACATTGCCGAAAACACTTCCAGTGCGGCGCGGACGGTGTCTACCGAATCGAAAAGCGCCTCCTTATCTTCCTGCATGTCGCGATTGTAAGATGACCGTAGCGCTTTCAACGTGGTTAGGATCGACAACAAGTTGCCGTAGAGTCGGCCGGTTTTGCCGCGCGTGAGCTCTGCCATATCGGGATTTTTCTTCTGCGGCATCAAACTGGAACCAGTGGAAAAAGCGTCGCTGAATTCTACGAAACCGAATTCGTGCGTGCTCCAGGTGATCAAATCTTCGCTCAATCGCGAGAGATGCATTCCGATCATCGCGAGGCAAAAAAGAAATTCGCAAACGAAATCGCGATCGCCCACCGCATCGAGACTGTTCTGACTCACTCGCACAAACCCGAGTTGCTGCGCCATTAGCTCGCGGTCGAGGACGATTGTCGATCCAGCCAGCGCGCCGGAACCGAGCGGCAAAACATCCGTTCGTGCATTGCAATCACGGAGACGTTCCGCGTCGCGCTCGAAAGCTTCAATTTGCGCCAGCAAATAATGCGCGAGAAAAATTGGCTGAGCACGCTGCAAGTGCGTATAACCCGGCATGACAACATCGACATGTTGCTCCGCAAGATCGAGCAATGCGGTCTGCAACGAGCGAAGCCCGACACCCAGCTCCGGAATCTCCGCTTTAACGTAGAGACGCAGATCGAGCGCGATCTGATCGTTCCGGCTGCGCGCGGTGTGAAGTTTCGCTCCCGCGGCGCCAATTCGCTTCGTCAGTGCCGCTTCAATATTCATGTGCATGTCTTCGAGCGACTGGTCCCATTCAAATTTCCCGGATTCGATCTCGGCCTCGATCTCGCGCAAGCCATTGTCGATCTTTTCCCGTTCGTCGGCGGTTAAAATTCCGGCTTGCGCGAGAGCCGCGGCATGCGCAATCGATCCCGCGATATCGTATGGATAAAGCCGCCAATCGAATGAGACCGATTCGCTGTAGCGCTGCGCTACTTCCGCAGCCTGTTTGTTGAATCTTCCTTGCCGCATCGTCAATTAACGGCCGCAGTGCGCGTCACGGTGACAGAGACATATTTTGCATCGGGCAGAACGAATTTTCGCAGCTCGACCGTGATCTTTTGAAGGGCGAACTTTCCAAGCAAATGCATGGCGAGCAAGTCAGCTAAAGTCTCGATCAAATTTACCGACTGGTCGCATGCGAAATTCCTGGCTGCTTCAGCGACGGCCGAATAATTGACCGTCTTGTCGATCTTGTCTTCTGAATCGCGTGTGTGGGGTTGTGGCCAAAACGTAATGTTGACCGTTAGCCGCTGCGCACTTGCGCGTTCCTTTTCGGGAACACCGACGCGGGCAAAGATCTCAAGTTGTTCGATGTGAATCCGATCGGCGAAAAGCTCCGGCTCGTCGTACATGGGCGTAGATCAAAATCGCTGCGCCTTCGATCAGAGCAAGGCTCGTTTCTTTTGTGAGGCGCCGTTACGAAGCTAAAAAGCGAAGAAGGCGCGCTTTCCCTCG
>QHMQ01000146.1 GCA_003217835.1 Verrucomicrobiota bacterium | reverse complement strand
AGCTACGGGGGAGCGGTAATTACTGAAGCCGGGAACGATCCATCCGTTGCCGGTTTGGTCTACATCGCGGCTCATATGCCAGATGTTGGAGAGAATGAGACTGATGACGGAAAGCGTTTCCACAGCGACCTTAGTAAGTCTCCTGCTATAAAGAAGACGGCAGACGGATTCACTTACCTCGACCCGGCGCAGTTTCATGAGTACTTCGCAGCCGACCTGTCTGCTGAGCAGGCCGCTTTCATGGCACGATCGCAGGTGCTCAATGCAGCTGACAACTTCAAAGCAGTCATCACCACGGCGGCGTGGAGAAACAAACCGAGTTGGATGTTGGTAGCGACAAAAGACAGAACCATCAACCCCGACCTCGAACGGTGGTATGCCGAACGAGCGAAGAGTCATAAGGTCGAAGTCTCAGGCGCTAGCCACTCAGTTTACGTCTCCAGGCCGAAGGAGGTTGCAGCTCTGATCGAAGAAGCCGCATCGCAAGCTCGGGTAGAACACCCTGGTAACGACAGGTAAAAAGAAAGGTGACGCTGGAGTTCCCCATGAAACGTGAGCCCAGCGACGGCATCAACAATTGTTGGTAGACGGGGAGGACGAATGAAGAAGACTAGCATCGTTATTTTGGGAGGTGGATTGGCTGGACTGAGCGCGGCGATGTACCTCGACAAGACGCTGGCTCGCCGTGCCGACGCCGAAGTGACGCTTATCAACCGCGAGAACTTCATTTTGTCTACGCCGACGCTGCACGAAGTTGCCTCGGGCGATCTTTATCCGGGCGACATTGTCAATCCGATCCGTCGGATCTTCGTCATGTGAAGTTTGTCCAAGCCGAGTCTCGAATTTCGAAACTTTAAGAGCCTTAGCAATGGCGAAAAATTACGCCTGCGTATGGCGCGCGTAGTGTCTCTCGACGCCTTTTGGAAGCAAGCGTTTGCGACCGCGCTGCCGCCGTCGCGCCAGCGTGGCACGGCCGGCTTTTGTCTTCATACGCGCACGAAATCCATGCTGGCGTTTGCGCGTTCGCTTCGATGGCTGGTAAGTCCGTTTCATAAAACCGAGAAATAATTTCGGCGCGTTTTGAGAGCGGTTACAGTAAGAATGGGCGCGGCATTGTCAATCGGCCACCGCGGTGTCATTGTCGATTTTTCACTCCAGGATTGCCACCGCCTCGAATTTTTGAAATAAGCGATGCAAACAATGAGCGAAAAAGTCGTGATCGAACCAGCAACCGAGGCCGACTTGGACGAATTATCACAAATGCTCGGCGAATTGTTTGCCCAGGAGAGCGATTTTCGGCCCGACAAAGAGAAACAACTTCGTGGCCTGCGCTTGATCTTCGAGCAACCAAGCCGCGGACGCGTTTTTGTGCTGCGACGTGACGGAGCCATCGTGGGCATGATCAACTTGCTCTTTACAATCAGCACAGCCGAAGGCGGCTTCGTCATTCTGCTCGAGGACCTGGTCGTCCACAAACAATACCAGGCTCACGGTTACGGTTCAAAACTCCTGCAACACGCGATCGATTTTGCACAGCAGAAAAATTTCCTCCGCATTACCTTGCTGACCGATCGCCCGGAGAACCTGGCGCAAGAGTTTTTCAGGCGCCACGGTTTCCACGAATCTTCAATGATACCGATGCGGTTACTGATTACACCTGAGGGCGAACAAGGCCAAACGAGAGCGTAGCGTTCGTTCAGCTACTCGCGCTTGCGTCGATTATCGATCCAGGCGGTTAGCTGATTTGCGAGCCGGCGTTTGAATTCAGCGCGAAACTCCACTTCATCCACGGCTTTAGCCACTTCCTTTCCGCTTGTCGCAGGCAAATTCGTTTTTGCGTAAGCCTTCAATTCATCAGCGCGCGATTGGTCCGAGAAGAAAGTGAACAGGCTTGGCGCGTACCTGTTAACGCCCAACGCGTCGGTCTTCGCGAGTAGCGCTTTCATGTTCGCCTTAGCAAAATTCCACGCAAGATCAGGATGCTCGCTGTCGCGGGCGACTTTTGCCACAAGAAAAACCGCGCGGCTCGTTGGCAATTCATCTGTCAGCGAAATTTGCAGAGTTTGGGCGGCGAGTTTGGGATCGCGCGCAGCGGCCAACGCATCGTAGTAATTTTGCTTTTCTTCGGTGCTCGTCGTCTTTAGGCCGAGTTCATGCAATTCATTCCAAGTCGCGTCATCTGTGTAGCGGCCGACGATCCGGAAAATGGGTGGCCGCAAGTCCGGCGCAACCGACGCAGGATCGACAATGTACTTCTGAAACCGTTCGCGACAGCCGGCGACAATTCCCTGGTCGTCCAGATCGCCAAGCGCGTCGATCAAGCTTGCACGCAGAAGCGCTGCGCGTGGTGTTTCATCTTTTTTTGGCTCCCAGCCAAGCTGGTCAAAAGTTGGCCGCAAAATTGAACGGGCATAACTTCGGAATTTTTCGCGCGTGGGATTTCCGACGAGCAAACGGCTGATATAATCGAACGTGTTGATTATTTGCTCGCGTTCAGCCAGCTCGACTCCAGCGGGCAGTCTTTCAATAAGATCAAAATAGGTTGAGAGAGGGGCGCGATTCGCTTGCACAAAAGCCCACGCATCGCCCAGCAGATTTACTCGATCCGCCACGCTTAACTTTGGCAACGCGTCGAGCAGGAGTTTCCATGACGGCTCGTCATATTCGACGCGATAATTTCCGGCGCCGTCTGCATTCACTTTAAGGGCGCGATCGATCGGAATTTTTTGCAGCTTATCAATCTTATCTGTCATCAAACGGCTTTGAGGTTTGGCGTCGCCGACAACTCGATAGGTGAGCGGAATTTTCCATTGCAGCGCGGGCGCATTTGGAAAATGAGTCGTGAATCTTTCCTGCGTGAGCGAAACATTCTCTGCGTCGCGGTTCACTTTGACGACTGGAAATCCGGGCTGCTCGGTCCAGCCCGCTGCGATTTCTCCAACCGGTTTGCCCGAAGCCTCCGAAAGCGCGGTCCATAAGTCCGCAGTCGTCGAATTCGAATACTTATGCGCGGCAACATATCGACGAATTCCATCGCGGAAAACATCTTCGCCCAGAAAACTTTCGAGCATGAGCAAAAACGCCTGGCCTTTGCGATAGGTGATGTCGTCAAAAGCGCTGCTCGCTTCCGCCTCGTTCGCGATCCGTTGCTGGATCGGATGCGTTGTCGATCTTGCGTCACCCTCCATTTCCAATTCCTTGGAAATGCCGGTGCGCCGCGTGGGGTCGCGAGGAATATTTTTCTCCAACCAGACTTCCCATTGCGGATTGAAATGCGCCGTGCATTT
>QHMQ01000145.1 GCA_003217835.1 Verrucomicrobiota bacterium | reverse complement strand
CCAGTTTCGCAGAAATCGTGCCCAATACAACTGGATGAACACAGCTTGATTTGCGCGGCGCGCGTTCAGCGGAAAATTACGAATTGAGATTGGCCATAATCCGTAGCCCCTCCAGAGTGAGGTGCGCACGGATTGCCGTGATCTCCGGCAACTGCGCTGCGATGAGTCGCGCGTAACCGCCGGTGGCCACCACGTGAAGCTTTCCACTCGGAAACTGCTCCGCCCGGATCCGCGCAAGAATCTCGCGGACCAGTCCACGATAACCAAATACGGCGCCAGACAACATCGCGCCGATTGTCGATCGTCCGATCGCGCGTCGCGGCTCTTTCAAAGAGAGCTTCGGCAACAGAGCCGTTCGCTGGTAAAGAAAATTGGTTATCGCCTCGAGACCCGGCGCGATTACACCGCCGATGTAGTTGCGGCGAGCGGAAACAATGTCAAAAGTCACCGCGGTGCCGAAGTCCACGACGATGGCGGGACAACCGTAAAGCGCTGCAACGGCCGCGGCATTCGCCAGCCGGTCGGCTCCGATCGTTTCGGGGGCGGGATAATCAATCCCCACGCCAAGTTTCACGGTCGAATTCAACCAGAGTACCCCGGTTTTTCCGGCGGCCTTTGAAATCATGCGATTTTTTTTGGGAACCACTGATGAGACGACTATCTTCCGGACCCTTCGCTGTCCTAAGAATCGCGAAAATACGCTGCCTGAAAGCTTGTTAGTGGCAATCCGAACGGGAGTTGAAATCCGCTTTGTCGATGCAAAAGCAAATTTCGCATAGGAGTTGCTGATGTCGACTAGCAAGTAGTCGGTCGGGCGGGTCAGGACCGGACGATTCATATCGCGCTGCTGCCAAGCAGGCGCTACATGGAACGCTTCTCCCCGTCAAGTCTGCCAGTCAGACGGACTCGGCCTGTAGCGAGCTTGCGGCGTTTCGGCCAAGCGGGTACGCTTCGCTCGTGAGAAGATTGCTGCATCGCCCGCGACGTTTGCGGCGTTCCCCCGCTCTGCGAAATCTCGTCCGCGAGACACAACTAAGCGCACATGATTTGGTCCTCCCGCTTTTTATAAACGAAAAATTGGAGCGACGGCGCCCGATCGCGAACATGCCGGGCGTTTTCCAGCTTACCCTGAAGGAAATTGCTGATGAGGCCAAGCGCGCCCAAGATCTTGGGCTGCAGGCGGTCCTGCTTTTTGGAATTCCGGAAAAAAAAGACGAACAGGCAAGCGGTGCCTACGCAGAAAATGGGGTGGTTCAGGAAGCGCTTCAAGCCATTAAATCAAAATGCCCCGATCTCATCGCAATCACCGATGTCTGCTTGTGCGAATATATGAGCCACGGTCACTGCGGCGTCACACGCATCGACGGCGATCATTTCCATGTGCTCAATGATGAAACCGTCGAGCTTTTAGTTAAAACTGCCCTTTCTCATGCCGCAGCTGGCGCCGACCTGGTCGCGCCGAGCGGGAATAATGAGCTACGCGGCAAAGTTTGCCTCGGTCTTTTACGGACCGTTTCGTGAAGCGGCAGAGAGCCCGCCGCAATTTGGCGATCGTCGTTCTTATCAGATGGATTACGCCAACGCAGATGAAGCGCTCCGTGAGGTTGCTCTGGATATCGATGAAGGAGCGGACATCGTCATGGTGAAACCAGCCTTGCCCTACATCGACATCTTATGGCGAGTGCATGAGCGTTTTGGAAAACCGACCGCGGTTTACCACGTGAGTGGTGAGTACGCGATGCTCAAAGCAGCCGCGGAAAAGGGGGTTGTGGAGGAACGCCCCGCTGTTTTCGAAATCATGACTGCGCTCCGGCGCGCGGGCGCCGATATCATCATCACTTACTGGGCGCGCGAGCTCGCCAAATGGCTGCGGGAGTAACTAACGCCCACGGCGAAACGACGAGGCATGCTCGGCTAAAACGCCTCGCTTTTCTCTGGACGCAAGCGTACGGCTACTCTGCTTGCGCGATGGAAGTCAGTTTGCCGCGATGCCGATTTCGGGCCGATGTCGCAGCTTATCGACCGCTGCCGAAAAAGTTTGGGTCGACAGCGATCTTTGAATGCAAGCAAGCGCTTCCCGATTTGCGAAGAGACAATTGCCGTAGTGAGAGTGCTCGCAGACTTCTCGACGCGGTTTGTCACCGCCGTCAGATCCTCGAAAAACACCTGCGGCTGCATCATCCCAACCTACGGATCAACGATTCGCTCTTTCCCGAATTCGATTCACACGATTTCACAGCGATCGGTCACCGCGGCTATGCGCGCGTCTTGCGTCAGCTAAGTGCGCTCCAAAATCGTCTCTACGATTGCACGAAGTTCGACAAACTGATCGGCTACCGCTCTGCCAATTTATTTTTTCTGGTCCTGCCGCAGGAGCTATTTCGTGATTCGGAGATTCCGGTCGGATGGGGCGCGCTTGTGGAATACGATGGTGCGCTCGCGCTCATGCGCAAACCAGTCTGGCAGGAAACAACGCCCGAAAATCGAATTCACTTTTTGCAACGGATCGCTGTGGCTGGGACGCGAGCATTCAATCGACAGTTGGAAATCACGTTCGACGAGGTCTCGGCCGCACGTTGTCGATCTTTCTAGTCCATCCCGGTTTTCTGGGAAATCGGTACGAGCAAACTGTGTCCAGTCATCTCCTTTGGCTGCGGCATTCCGAGCAGAAACAAAAGCGTTGGCGCGACATCGGCCAGAATTCCATCTTCGCAGCAAAATCGAGCCGCATCTTTGGCCACATAAATAAAATGCACGAGATTGGTGGTGTGTGCGGTGTTTGGCGAGCCGTCGGGATTTCGCATCTGCTCGCAATTTCCGTGATCGGCGGTGACGATACATTTGCCATCTAGATCGAGAAGCTTCGAAATAATCTGCGCAACACATTCGTCGACCGTTTCCACTGCCTTGATCCCCGCTTCGAGAATTCCGGTGTGACCGACCATGTCCGGATTGGCAAAGTTCAGAATGATTAAGTCGTAATCTGCCATTCGCGCGAGCACCTCATCAGTGACCGCACGGGCGCTCATTTCGGGCTGAAGATCGTAGGTCGCGACCTTTGGTGACGGCACGATCTTCCGGTCCTCGCCAGGAAACGCGCGCTCAATTCCGCCGTTAAAAAAATACGTCACGTGCGGATATTTTTCCGTCTCGGCAATGCGCAGTTGCGACTTGCCAGCGGCGCTTACAACCTCGCCCAAAATGTGCTGCAACGCCTCCGGAGCAAAAATGAATGGTGAAGGATAAGTCACATCATACTGGGTAAGAGAGACAAAGTGGACCTGCGGCCATACTTCGCGATCGAAGCCGTCGAAATCCTTCAGCAAAAAGGCCTGCGACAATTGTCTCGCGCGATCCGCGCGGAAATTGAAAAACAACACAGAATCGCCATCACGTACGCGCTGCTCATTTGCGTAAGAAAAAATAAGTGGCGGCATGAACTCGTCAGTTTTTCCAAGTGAGTATTGCTGATCCACCGCCGCAGAGGGCGATGATTTGCACACTTCGCCTTGACCGAGAACGATTGCGTCCCAGGCTTTTTTGGTCCGGTCCCAGCGGCGATCGCGATCCATCGCGAAGTAGCGGCCTACAACTGTAACGATCTGGGCGCCGCTCTTCTGCAACTCTTCTCTACACGTTTTTAGATAAGCGGCACCGCCCGTTGGTGACGCATCCCGTCCGTCAGTGAAAGCATGGACGAAGATTTCGGTAACGCCCGCTTCTTTGGCTGCCTTTGCAAGTGCGATTAGATGCAAATAGTGGCTGTGAACACCGCCATCCGAAACTAACCCGAGCAAATGAAGACGATGATTCTTCGCGCCAGCAAACGTTTCCTGCAATACTCGATTGCGGGCTAGTTCGCCCTCGGCGATTGCCTTGTTAATTCGGGTCAGGTCCTGATAAACGATCCTACCCGCTCCTAGGTTGAGATGGCCAACTTCTGAGTTGCCCATCTGCCCTTCGGGCAAGCCGACGTCGGCCGCGCTGGCGCTCAATTTACTACCCGGATAATCCCGGTACAGTTTGTCGTGGAACGGAGTCCGCGCGAGAAGCGTTGCGTCTCCATTTTGCTCGCGCTTCTCCCGCCCGCCGGGATTAATACCCCAACCATCCCGAATAATGAGCATGACCGGGCCCGCCATATCGGCCGCACTTTGCCGATGATTGTGAACATCGACAAGCGGTTCTTTCGTTGACAATGCAAAGGATGCGCGCCTACATCGGCCTCATGAAATGGCGCAATCAGTTACTGGCGCTTTTCTGTCTTCTCGCGTTTGCCGGGCTTGGTGTTCTTTATTTTCAACACTGGGTCATTCGGAAGCCTTTCGGAATTATTTTATTTATCGGAGAGGGACTTGCTCCGGGCCGTTTGGCTCCGACGCGGGCCTATGCCGGCGGCGCGGGCGGGCGCCTGAGCCTCGATTCGATGACTCATCTGGCTTTACTGATCAATTACTCGAAAGATTTCGCCGCCCCGGACCGGGCGGCCGCCGCAACTGCGCTTGCGACCGGAGTGAGAGTGACTAATCGCGCGGTCGCGATCAATGGCGACGGGAAACCAATCACGAGCATCGTTGAATTAGCGCGGGAAAATCGACGGGCCACTGGTCTTGTAACGGATGCGAAAATGACTGACGCAACCAACGCGGCTTTTTATGGACATCCGGTTGATCCAAACGACGTCGATGCCATTGCAGCTGAATTTGTTGATGGTGGAAAGATCGACATCGCAATGGGCGGCGGCGCGGCGCAGTTTCTTCCCAGCACAAAAGGCGGAGAGAGACAGGACGGGCGCGATCTTTTACTCGAGTTGCGTCGCAACGGCTTCGACATCGTTCGCACGCGGGCCGAACTTGAAGCGATTCCCGCGTGGCGCCGGCCGAAACTCTTCGGTGCGTTCAGTAATGTAGATCTCGCGTTCGCGAATCAAGTCGAAGAGCGCAGCCAGCAACCGAGTCTTTCCGATATGGTGCGTCGAGCGATTGAATTACTTCAGTACAACGCTGGCGGATACTTGCTCGTCGTCGATGCAGGATTAATGCGCAAGGCTGCGGAGGAAAACAACGGGGAAAGAACGCTTAGCGAAACCGTGGAGCTAGACCGCGCGGTTGCCGTCGCGCGACGCTATGCCGGCCAAAGATCGACAATCGTTGTCTGCGGAGATGCCGCTATTGGCGGGTTGAGCTTAAACGGTTTCCCTTTCCGCAAAGACAGCGGAATTGCGTTACTCGGACTTAATTCAGCCGGACAGCCATGGATAACCTGGGCAACCGGTCCGAACGGCACAAGGTCATACGGCGCGGCGAAAATCCAAGGCAAGTTAAACGGGAACGAAAGCGATCAAGCGAAAGCGGAACAGTTGGAGCCGGCGGCGTTTTACGCGAAATCAGCCCTCGGCACGGTTGACGATGTCATTGCGTTCGGCAGCGGTCCGGGAACAGAGGATTTGCAAGGCACA
The DNA here is from genome assembly GCA_003217835.1 of Verrucomicrobiota bacterium. Lineage (GTDB taxonomy): Bacteria > Verrucomicrobiota > Verrucomicrobiia > Chthoniobacterales > UBA10450 > Udaeobacter. Next base: position 506 of record QHMQ01000145.1, on the reverse strand, counting down.
GTCGATAACACAATCGTTTTCAAAATCCTTCGGGACGAGCTTTAGCCACTGGCAGTAATTCTTGCTATGCGTCACAGCCACTCGGCGAAATCGCACCGGTGTGGCAAGCAAAGCGCGCGTAACACAGGCACCTTCCCTGTTCGATCGACCAGCCTTCCCAGCCGGGTGGCATACCAGCACAACGGTTCATCAATTTTACGTTCGCGCAGCATTCCCGAGGCTGGGCGCCTGAAACAACGAGGCTCTCTCGTAGAGGAGCGTTGATTTTCGTGCCAAATTAAGGAAAACTTAGCCTCAAACCTATGCAGCACGTCACCGCATTTTCACGGGCGCAAACTGTTCCAGCTGCGCCCGGCGCGGCGCCGAAAAAGACTCTGTGGATTCTCAACAGTTGGCGCGACCTGATCCTTTACGTCGGAACGCCGCTTTTTCTCGTGCCGATGTTCTTGCTGGCGCAGGCGCGCTGGAGCGCGCAAGACATTTACGTTTTCGTGGCCGCATTTGGC
>QHMQ01000144.1 GCA_003217835.1 Verrucomicrobiota bacterium | reverse complement strand
ACTATCCTGGCCCGATAATCTGACTGGAATTCCTTCCAGGAGAAGCGATCCGAACGCGAGCGCTTCGGCGTAATGCCATTGATATGGACCGCCGGCCTCGAAGACTTTCCGCTGATGGTCGAGGACGATCCGTTTTATTTTCGGCTGAATGTTGAAGCCTGCCGGCACGCGCGTCAGCCCATCGACAATGATCTTCAACCTCTCTGCGCTGATAGCGGTGGACACCGACGAGCTTGTGTATTCCGGCTGGAAGACAGCGGTCGACTCTTTAAACTTCGCCTGGCGGTCTCCCTTTTCTTTCTCGAGTGCTTTCACATTATCCAGCGGCATTTCGAGTCGAAGCTGAAACTCCGTTTCGAGCGAGGCCGCGTCGTCCTCACTAAGTGCTCCGGCCTCGAATAACTCCCGTTTGTATAACTGCGCCACCGACGGCCGAGTCTCGATCCTGGCGTAAAGATCGGGCTGAGTGAATGATGGCTCGTCAACTTCCTGATGGCCATGTTTGCGGTAGCAATACATGTCGATTACGACGTCGCGTCCAAATTCCTGACGAAAATCGAGCGCCATCTCTGTCACAAATTTCACGGCAAGCGGGTCGTCGCCGTTGACGTGGAAAATTGGCGCTTCAATCATTTTCGCGATGTCGGTGGCGTACATCGACGAGCGCGCGTCTTCGGGCAGCGTTGTGAAGCCGATCTGGTTGTTCACGACTATGTGCACGGTGCCGCCAGTGCTGTAACCAGGCAGCTGCGACATGTTGAGGGTTTCCGCGACGATCCCCTGCCCCGCAAAGGCCGCATCCCCATGAATAAGGAGAGGCAGAACTTTCCGGCGATGGTCGGTATCGTTACGAATGCGCTGACGCGCGCGTGCCGTTCCTTCAACAACCGGATCGACTGCTTCAAGATGGCTTGGGTTGGCCGAAAGCCTGATTTCAATTTGGGCGCCAGAACCAAGTTTTCGCACCGTGCGATAACCGAGATGGTACTTCACATCGCCATCCCCGGCGACCAGATCGGGGATGTAGTTTTCGGTGAATTCAGTAAAGATGACGTTGAGCGATTTCTTCAGGAAGTTCGCGAGCACGTTGAGACGGCCACGGTGCGTCATACCCATGCAAATCTCCGCGATGCCAGCCCCTGGGCATTTGTGGAGAATCGTATCAAGAATCACCATCAACGATTCAGCGCCTTGGAGCGAAAAGCGCTTTTGCCCGACGTAATGTCCATGTAAAAAAACTTCGAACGATTCCGCTTCCAGCAAGGTCCGCAGCAAAGCGACTTGCACAGCCCAAGGTGTCTCGGTTTTCGCCGGCCGCGATTCGAGACGGTGCAGCACCCAATTTCGGACGCGAGTGTTCTGGATGTGCATGAACTCCGAGCCGATCGAGCCTGCATAGATATTTTCCAACGCGGCGATGATCTCACGTAGCGTCATCTGCCGGTTGCCGAAAAAGAATTTCGACGAAACGCGAAGATCGAGATCCTTCTCGCTAAATCCGAGCTCCCGTAGCGTCAGCAACGGATTTTCGCGCCGCCTATCCGCCAGCGGGTCAAGGCGCGCGATCGTATGCCCGAGCGTGCGGTAGGCGTAAACAAGCCCGTCCACCCGCGACTGCAGGGAACTTTCGCGACCCTCGGCAGGCTTGGCTGATGCGCCATTTCGTTCCGGCAACTCTCCCAGCTCGAACCCCTCAAAAAACGCGGCCCAACCTGAATCAACTGACTCAGGATTTTGCCGCCATTGCTTGTAATTCTCCTCGAGCAAATCCAGATTTGCCCGAGTCGCCAAGGAAGACCACATACGAATTTTTAATCTGCGACTATTACGCTCCTGGGCAAGTTGACAGTGCGAAGAGTGTTCCGTTATTTGCTGCGGCCAAATGCAGCTCCGTCGCAAATTTGTTCTTACTCTCGCCGCAACCTGCGGGATTCTCTTCGCGAAATCGACAGGTGTGTTCGCGCAAGCCGATCCAGCTTCGGAGCCGGCGGTTTTGGCGCTCGCAAAAGTTTTGCCCGCAGTCGTGAATATCAATACCGAGCGCGTGGTCAGGAGAGCGGTGCGGGATCCATTTGAGGATTTTTACTCGCAATTCTTCGGCTACGATCAGGCCCGGCCACGCGAAATTCGTCAGACTTTGCAAAGTCTGGGCTCAGGTTTCATCATCGATCCAACCGGTTACATTGTCACCAATCAGCACGTGGTCGAGCGCGCCGCGAACCTGAAAATTCAGGTAACGACAAATGACGGCAAAACGTACAGCGCACACTATATCGCCGGCGATGACAAAACCGATCTGGCATTCATCAAGATCGACGCCAAAGCCGCATTCGCATTTATCAGCCTCGACAATATTTCGCCGAACTTGCTCGGTGAAACAGTCATCGTGGTCGGCAATGCAGTCGGTTACGGCAGCTCGATCAGCCGCGGAGTTCTTAGTGCGGTTAAGCGTAATATCACCATCGAGAATATCGAATACAAAGACCTCGTGCAGACGGATGCGGCGATTAATCCAGGTAACAGCGGTGGACCAGTGATCGATATTTCTGGGCGTCTGGTCGGCATCAGCTCTGCGAAAATGGCTTTCACCCCCCAGGGCGTGCCGACGCAAGGACTAGGTTTCGCCATTCCGGCAGACGTAGTGCGCGACAGCGTGTCCCGATTCAAGAAAATTGCGGACAAAAAGCTTACCCCAAGCAAGCAACCGACAACAAAGGAAATATCGACGTCGAACGCGGAGCGGTTGTTTGGAATGCAACTGCAGGATTTAAGCGAGGAATTACTAGATGCGCTCGGCTACGCGCGCGGCCACGGCGTTCTGATTACCGCGGTGGAACCAGGCAGTCCGGCAGACCAAGCGGGAATCGAACGCGGCCTCGTCATTTATCGCGTGGCCAAATACGAAGTGAATTCTGTCAAACAAGTCGAGGACCTGTTAGGTCGGGCGCAAAGTGGCGCGAGCGTAAATTTTGCCATTGGCGCGATCCGCGCCGGCGGGCAAGGTGAACAGGTTGAAACTTTGACAATGGCGGCGCGTTGACAAAAAAATTGGCAACGCAATCACCGCTCGATTGTCTCATGGAAATATCGTCAAATGATTAAAGTCGAAAATCTGACCAAACGTTACGCCGGCCAGCCTGCGATCCAGGATTTGAATTTCGAAGTCGGTCAAGGCGAGATCATGGGCTTTCTGGGGCCGAATGGTGCGGGCAAGACCACCACCATGCGCATATTGGCCAGCTTCATGCCGCCAACTTCCGGTCGTGCCACGATTGCCGGGTTCGACGTTTTCGAGCAATCTCTGCAGGCACGGGCGCACCTCGGTTATATGCCGGAACATGTGCCGCTCTACAGCGACATGCGGGTAACGGAATACCTCGATTACCGCGCTGCGCTCAAAGGAGTGCCACATCGCCGCGTCGCAGAGCGTGTTGGCGACGTAAGGGAACTTTGCGGTCTGAAGGAGGTGGAAAAGAAATTAATCGGTACGCTCTCTAAGGGTTATCGGCAGCGAGTAGGTCTGGCTGATGCGCTTTTGCACGAGCCCGATCTCCTCATCCTCGACGAGCCAACAATCGGTCTCGATCCAAATCAAATTCGGCAGGTTCGCGAACTCATCAAGAATCTCGGCAAACAGCACACCATCTTGCTTTCCACACACATTTTACCCGAGGTCGAAATGACATGCAGCCGAGTTATCATCATTCACAAAGGACGAATTGAGGCGTGCGACACGCCGGAAAATCTGCTCGGCAAGATCAGGCAAGTTGGTGGTGTAGTGCTCGAGGCAAAGGTTGGACCCGACAATGGCGCCGAGGAACTAAAGAAAATTTCAGGTGTTCGGAATGTAATTGTGGATGCCGACGGCGATTGGAAATTATTCTCATTGCGCGTCGAGTCCGGCGCTGATGTGCGCGAGGAAATTTTTCGGCTCGCCACTGCCCGGCATTGGATCGTGCGCGAACTGACTCAACGTCGAGCGACGCTGGAAGACGTGTTTGTCGAGCTCACACATCCGGACACAGTTTGAGGTCGATGTTATCGCGGATGTCGATCTAAAGATTATGCGCAAATTTTACGCTCTGCTTTCACGCGAGGTGCGCAGCTACTTTCACTCGCCGATCGCCTATATCGTCCTCATCTTTTTCCTGCTCATCAGCGGGGTGGACTTTTATTTTCAGGTTTCGTTCATGAACCAGCGCCAGGTCCAATACACGGTGCAGGAAGCATTTTTTAACTCCGTCTTCTTCTGGTTTGCCTTCGTTTTAATTTTTCCCCTCATCACGATGCGTCTGTTTGCAGAAGAATTTAAACTCGGCACCATTGAGCCGCTCATGACTGCGCCCGTGCGCGACTGGCAGGTTGTGCTCTCAAAATTTTTTGGCGCGCTCGTCTTTTATCTCATCCTCTGGGTCCCACCTGCGTTCTACTTCATAATTTTTCAGCAAATCACTGGCCAACCCGCTGCCCATTCGGCCGGAGCATACTCGGGTTCGTATTTAATGCTTTTGCTCCTCGGCATGTTCTATCTCTCGATCGGTTGCTTTGCGTCTGTTCTGACCAAGAACCAGATTATTGCCGCGGTCATCTCTTTCTGCGCGATTACCCTGCTGTTCTTTCTCGGACTGGTTCAGTTCATTCTTCTCGATGTTAGCTCCGCGACGCGCGACTTGCTCGGCTACTTCTCCGCAATCGAGCATATGGGAACGTTCTCACGTGGCGTCATCGATACGCGGCCGATCGTTTTTTACGTGACTATGACCATCGTGATGCTGGCGCTCACGCATCGGGCATTCCAATCCCGCAAATGGAGGCTGTGACCAATGGCTGACGAGACAATACCGCAAAGGCGTCCGAAAAAAATCCGTCGGGTTCAGATCGGTTTCAATGTTCTGGCCCAAATCATTCTCATCTTGTTTCTCGCCGCGATGGTGAATTCCATCGCCTTCAAACATTACCAGCGCTGGGATTTCTCTCACGATCAGAAATATGCGCTTTCGGATAAGACGAAGCGTTTTCTCCGCACAATCAAAACCAAGATGCGGATCATCGTTTTCTTTTCCCCGAGCACTCCCATCACCGCTGACGTGCAAAATTTGCTGACGGAATATCAGTATGCGGCGAAAGGGAAGATCGACGTCGAATACATCGATCCGGAACGCAATCTCTCCCGGGCGAAGGAGATATTCGACAAGTACAAAGTCGTAAGCGACGAGAGTCTCCTAGTAATTGATTACGAAGGTCGCAACAAAACCGTGAAAGCGTCCGAGATGGCGGAGGTCGATCAGAGCGGAATGGCCATCGGGGAAGGTCCGCGCGTCACCGCCTTCAAAGGCGAACAGGCGATTACGAGTGCGATGATGGATCTGGTAGAGGGCAAGAAAAACACTCTCGGATATGTGCTTGGCCACAAGGAACCACCACTTTCCGAAAACAGCACCATCTCAGTGCTGAAGACGTTCATTGAAAACGAAAACATCAAGTTCCGGGAGTTAAATCTTTTCGACGTTGACGCAGTTCCCGCCGACTTGAAGACGATCCTGATTATTGGCCCGCAATACGATTTCTCCGATCGCGAAATGAAATTGTTGCGCGATTTTTGGGACAAACAGGGACGGATACTGCTTCTTCTCGATCCGGGACGCAAAACATCAAAGCTAAACGCATTCCTGAACGAGCTGGGCGTGAAAGTAAACGATGATCGACTGATGGCTTTCCTACGCACCGGAATCCAGGAGATGGCCCTGACACGCGATGTCCAAGCGCATTTTCTCGGAGGTAGCCCAATCACAAAACGACTGGCGGATGTGCACGCCCTCTTTTTCGGTGGCACATCTTCGCTGACGCTTGAGCCCGATCGCGTACGCGCTGCCAATATCCGGATCGAGCCGCTGATCCAGGCAGACAAAGGCTATTTTGCCGAAACCGATTACAATACGGATGATCAGACGAAATTTCAGACCGATGCCAAGAAGGCTGGCGCTTCACCCACAATCGGCGCTTCTATCGAAAAAGGCGGCAGCGCGGACGAACGTGTGCAGGTGAATTCGTCGCGGTTGGTCGTGGTGAGTAACGCGACATTCGTTCAAGACAACGCGGTCACGCAAGACCAGCAGGCGCTCGATTTCATCTCTGGCAGCGTGAATTGGCTACTGAGTCGGGAGCAGCTTATCGGCATCGCGCCAAAAGTTCCCAGACCCCTCACTTTCAGTCTCAAGGAAGACGCGTTGCGCAATCTGCGTTGGATCGTTCTCGTGCTGATGCCCCTGGTTTTTGCGGCGCTGGGCACGGCGGTCTGGTGGAAGCGGCGCGTTTGATTCTTCGATTCCATTTATGAATTGGAGAACTACGCTTGTCTTAGCTGCGATTGCGGTTGCTGTTTTTGCCTACTTCAGATTCTTTGAGATTAAACAGCCGAGCACGGAAGAAGCGAAGCGCCAGGCCCAGAACGTCGTCAACTTCGATCGAACCAAAATTGATGGCGTCATCATTCAAAATGGCGACGAAAAGATCGAGATGCGACGCCGCGACAGTAAATGGCG
>QHMQ01000097.1 GCA_003217835.1 Verrucomicrobiota bacterium | reverse complement strand
GGCCAGCGACGCCAAATGGCTCTGCAATCTTCTAAACGAACTTGGAAAGCCACTCGCGACCCAGATGCGTCTGGGAGAAGATGATAGCCTGACGCTCGATTGGTAGTAAGCGTGCGACGCTTTCGATGATTTCGATCCGGCAGGCTCCCCGTAGCGAGTCCGTCCGGTGGTGGGCGAGGCTCTTTTCCTACTCGCGGCGCATAACTGCTTTCCTCGAACCGCGTGAGGAATCGAGCAAGCCGTTGCTATTTCGGCGCTTTGACCGCGCGCAACTGTTGGAGCATCCCGAACATGTCCCAATTGGCCCAACTCTCGGCAATCTTGCCATTCGCAACGCGATCAATCACGATGCCGGTCCAACTGGCACGCCGGCCCGTAGCCGGAATGCCCATCATTTCACCTTTCTGCGTACCTGTGGAAACAAACTGCGTCGCAACCATATCCCCTTTGGCGATCTGCGCGACGATCCGGTCCTCGAAATCGGGAAACGCTTCATGGAACGTGGTAATAAACTGCCTCCACGCGTCGAGTCCGCGAATTGCTTCAGCGCGGTCCGGATGATGATGCTGATGGTTCACGTAATCGCTCCCGAAAATCTGCTCGAGACTTTCTTTGCTGCCCTGTGTCCAAAGGCCGATAGCCCGCCGGGCCAAATCTTTGTTTTCCGATAACGACATACTGTTCCTCCAGTGCAAGAAAGGATGACCGTAGCAACTCGTCACGCCCTGGCAAGTGTCGTTGATGGCCCGCAATTCGGCGCCGCGCGTCCGGGATCGCATCAATCTCTAAAACGATTCAATCTTTACCGATAAATCTCGCATTTCTCGGCACGCGTGGTGAGTTCGTGCAAGAAGCGCTCGACTTCCGCCGGGCTCTTAAGCGCATAGTGCGCGGCACTCGACCGCGGCTGCTCACTTACAACGATGCTGATGCCAAGTTGCCGCAGCGCGCGGAAGGCGTTTTCGTCGGTGAGATCATCGCCAATGTAAAGCGAAAGCGCTTTCGACTGGTTCAAGCCCAACGTATCCAGCAGCCAGATCAGGGCTTTGCCTTTGTCCCAATCGATGTTCGGCTGGAGCTCGTAAACTTTTTTACCCACGGTCACGCGCAGCTCGCGACAGTGCGCAGCCGCTTCATTCACCGCTTGCTCGACTTTGAAAACATCGCTGTCGTCCACATTCCGGTAGTGCGCGGCGATGGAGAAACGTTTCCGCTCTAGGAAAGCACCAGAGACGCCGGCGAGTCTTTCATGAAGCTGTTTTTCTGCAGCATCGAGAATTGACAGAAACTCTGTAGCCATTTGTTTGTGCAGGCCGCGCGGCCCGGCGATGTCGAAGCCGTGACTGCCGGCATAAACGATTCCGTCGATATCGACGCGGCGCCGGATGTCCTCCAGATCGCGACCGCTAAGAATCGCGACTGGCACACGATTAGCCAGCGTCCGCACCGCCTGTCGCATTGAATCGGCGAGTACCGCTTCCTCCGGTCGGTTGACGATCGGCGTGAGCGTCCCGTCATAATCGAGGAAAACAGCAAGCTGCCGTCCGCGAATCGCGATCTCGTGGACATGATCGAGCGCGGAAGGAATTTTGTTCCCAAGTGAGTCGTGAGTGGGCGATCTCCGCATCATATTCTTCGCACATGATGGACGCACCAGCTGCGGGCGCAACCCAACAGCGGCGCACGATTCATCTGTGAAATCCGCGCCCATGAATCGGCTTATCCTCGTGTCTAATCGGTTGCCATTCGCCCTTGAGCGAGTAGGAAGCGGTCCATGGATCGTGACGTCCTCTGTCGGCGGACTCGTCAGAGCCATCGAGCCAGTGTTGCGCGAACGCGCGGGGACGTGGATCGGCTGGATCGGCATGGCGGGTGATATTCCGCAGGCGCCTCTCGCCGACGCCTCGCGCAACGCCGGTTACCAAGTCATACCAGTGGCGTTGAGTGAGGCGGAGCGTGACGAGTTTTACTACGGCTATTCCAACGAAGTCATCTGGCCGCTGTTTCACGACTTACAAAACTTCTGCAACTTCGAGCCGGCCTTTTGGCAGACTTACAAGGCGGTCAATCAGCGTTACGCCGAGACCATCGCGCAACACTGCGAGCGCGACGATTTCATCTGGGTGCACGATTATCACCTGATGTATGTTGCTCAAGCGCTGCGCGAGCGCGGCGTAAGCGCGGCGTTGACGTTCTTCCTGCACATCCCATTTCCGGCCTACGACATCTTCGCCAAGCTGCCACAACAACAACGGCTATTGCGCGCTCTGCTCCAATTCGATCTTCTCGGGTTCCAGACACGCCGCGACCTCCGCAACTTCCTGCAATGCGTACGGCGCGTGCTGCCCGACGCGGCCGTTCATACCATTGCGGGGCTCCATTTAATCCGCGTCGAAAAGCGCGAGGTCCGCGTCGGCAGTTTCCCCATCGGCATCGATTTCGAGTCGTTTGAAAAAGGCGCGGCGTCGCAGGAAGTCGCGCAGCGGGCTGAACAGCTGCGCGCCGCTTTTCCCGGCTGCCAGCTCGTTCTCGGCGTGGATCGGCTCGATTACAGCAAGGGAATTCCCGAGCGCCTGCGCGCGTTCCGCGATGGATTGGAGCGGTACGAGGAACTGCGAGGTCGCGTGGTCCTGATCCAGAATGTTGTGCCGAGTCGAGTAGAAATTCCCAGATATCACGAGTTCAAGGATCGCATCGATCGTTTAGTCGGCGACATCAACGGTCGCTTCTCGACCGATACCTGGCTGCCCGTGCATTATCGCTTTCGCCGCCTCGATCGCGACGATCTGCTGGCCCACTACCGGGCGTGCGAAATCGCGCTGGTCACGCCGCTGAAAGATGGGATGAACCTCGTCGCCAAGGAATATTGCGCATGTCGCATAGACAAAAGCGGCGTGCTGATTCTCAGCGAATTCGCCGGCGCGGCGGAGCAGCTGAAGCGCAGCGCGCTACTGGTGAATCCCTACGATGTCGAGCAGGTGGCTGACACGATTTTGAAAGCATTCCGAATGAGCAAGGCGCAACGCAGCATGCGCATGAAGCGCATGAGACAGCTGATATCGAACGAGAACGTGTTCTCGTGGGTAAATTCGTTTTTCGCGGCAGCATCGCGATCGCCAAGTGATTCTGCACAGAATCCGCGATGACGGGTATTATTTTGCTTCCAACTGGCTTCGCAATTCGAAAATTGTCGAATGTCAGGAAACGCCCTGTGCGAGCTTCGCTACGTAATCGTGTAAGGCGTTCGTGATCTCTTGCTGCGGTTTTTCGCCGCGGCCCTCACGCTTCAGTTGTTGCGCGTCGAGCGCCTTGCCGAACACGACATAAATCGCATGTGGCTTGGGAAAAAACTTTCCCGGTGGCAGAGCTTGGTGCGTGCCGTGAACAAACACGGGAACGACTCGTGCTGGGAAATGTTCCAGTAGCATCCCTATGCCCGGTTTGAAGTCTTGCAACTCTCCATTGGCCGAGAGTCCGCCTTCGGGAAACCAAACGAGGTTCTTTTTGTTTTTCAGGATGGTGGCCCCAAAAGCCAGGCTTGAGCGCGCAGCGCGCATTGGCTCGACCGGCAAAATCTTTCCCAGCCGGCTGAGGAAACGCATCACCGGATTCGCGAGAACGATGCCGGTCCAACCAGCCCAATAGGTTTTGCGCAACTGGTTCCAGTCGAGCAATGCGGCAATCGCGAACGGATCGAGGTAACTGGCATGGTTTGGTGTCATCACCCATTGCTCGTCTTCCGGCAAATGTTCAAGTCCCTCGACGCGCAGCCGAAAGATCACGCGCATCAACACGCGATTCACCGCATAGAGAAAACGCGCAGTCGTAGCGGCGACCAGGCCGAGCGGCTCGAGCCATTGTTTTTGCTTCTCGTCGAGGACTTCGTCGGGTTTTTCCAACGGATCGACCGATTCGCCTTCGCTGCTCTCTGTCACTTCGTGCAGGAGATCGCGCACGGTCTCGATGCGCGCGATCGCTTCATCGGTCAATTCCACTCCGCTGGATTCGGCGATTTCCAGCGTGAGATTTAACCACTCGAGCGAATCGATTCCGAGATCGAACTGCGGACTTGTGTCCGGTGTCAGTCGCTTGCCGCGATACCGTTTCGCAAGCATTTCCCACACGGATTGCGTGGCGGAATCCTCCAGCAGTGCGCGATCTTCGCCCGACATTTCTTCGATCGACATCGGGCCCGCGGCGGGAGCCTTTTCGCCGCCTTCTTTTGCCTGGTCGTAACGTTCGGCCAGCCGATGACGCTGGATTTTACCGAGCCGCGTGCGCGGCAACGCATCGGGCGTGATAGCGTACTCCGAAATGCGCTGATGACTCGGCAACCGTTTTGACGCTGTCTCGATCGCTATGCGGACAGCGTCCTTTGCATCGCTTCCCGTCTGCTTCGGCACTACGAGCGCGACAAGCTTGCCTTTTTTCTCGAGCACGCCGATCTCGCGAATGGCGGATTCCTCGGCATACGCCGTTTCGACATCCTCGGTTTGGATTTTCTCGCCGCTTTCGGTTTTGATCAACGTCGACAGGCGTCCGAGCAGATGAAGATTCCCGTCGTTATCGAAATAACCCATGTCGCCAGTGCGGAACCATCGATTTTCGGCAAAGACTTCGTCGGTTTTGTCTGGAAGATTCCGGTAGCCGGCAAAGACATTCGGCCCGCGTGCAACGACCTCGCCGACCTCGTGTCCATCGATGCGCTCTTCTTTTTCGAGCGCGCTCGGTTCGATGCGAATCTCCACGTCCGCAACGGGTTTTCCCGCGGTGTCCAGTCGCGATGACTTGTTAGGCAAGTTTACCGTGAGAAGCGGTGAAGTCTCGGTGAGTCCGTAGCCGATGGCGACTTGCCAGCCGAGCGCTTCAAGTTTCGAACCTAGCTTGGGATCGAGCGCCGAGCCGCCAGAGGCAAGCAGCCTGAGATTTTTGCCAAAGCGTTTGTGCAACGAGCGAAACAGCAACTTGCCGGCCCGTAGGCCGAATGATTTTCGCACAAATCCACTTGTGGCCAGAAAAATGCTAAACAATCTGCGCGCGATGCAGCCGGCAGACTTTACTCTCGCCTCAATTCCAGAATAGAGCGCGCTGTAGAGCCGCGGAACGCCTACAATCGCCGTCGTTTCGCCCTCCCGTAAAGCGCGCAGCAATTGCTGGCCACTCAGTGAAAATGGCAAAATCAGCGGCAGACCTAGGGCGAGCGGGGCCAGCATGCCGATCACAAATGGATAGACATGATGCAAGGGCAGCGGGAGCAACACACGATCCTCGCCGGTGATGAGCTGCACTTTGGCGGCCGTGTCGAGCTGCGAGATAATATTGCCGTGACTCAACGGCACGCCCTTCGGAGGACCGGTCGTTCCAGACGTGTAAAACAGAACCGCTTCGTCGTCGCGGCTGACCGCTGGAAGTTCCGTTTCCTCAGTTTCTATAAATCGCTCCCAACTTCGATCGTCGTTCTGGCCAGCGTCGATCAGGATGAGCTTTGGCCTTTCTTTGAGATCGAGTTTCTCGATCCGATCCACTCGCTTTCTTGTCGTGATGATCGCGCGCGCGTCACTGTCTTGCAGCGTGTGTCTCAGAGTCTTGTCGTCAAGCTGGACATCCAGGGGCACAGCGACCATCCCTGCGCGAATGATTCCCAGCACAGCCGCGATCGATTCCGGGCTGTTTTCCGAGAAAATCGCAATGGTGTCGCCGCGCTTGAAATCGTGCTTAACGAGCCCATTAGCGAACGAGAGTGCGCAAGCCGCCAGTTCCTGAAAAGACCAATGATATCGATCTTTCCTGCCAAAGACCACCAACGCCGTCTTCCTGCCGTGGTCGCGTAACGAGTCCACGACCGATTGCAATGTTCGCTCCGAGGTCATTTCTTTGGATGTTCTGCCTTTGCCACGCGTTTCGACGAAAGCTTATCTAAGCGGAGCACAAATTTCGTCGCGCGCGAGATGGGCATCGAACGCGAACTCGAAGCGGGCATTGCCCACGATGGGATGGAGTTGATTCTGCGATGAACAAGAGTCGATGTAGAGTAGACAAAAGTCATGCAGCTGGAATAGCGTGATGCGACGAAGTATTTTGTATGAAGTCGTTTCCAATCTCTGTAATTGCATTGATCTTTTTGTCGCTCACGGCGATCATCGCGCAAGCGGAGGCGCCGGAAGAGAAATCGTTGGTCCCGCTGAAGGCCATCGCCGTGCTCCACCCCACACAGGACAACAAGGTTAGCGGTACCGTCATGTTCACTGAGGTCGCAGACGGGGTTCAAGTCCACGCGGAAATTACCGGCCTTACTCCGGGCAAACATGGGTTTCATGTCCATGAATTTGGCGATTGCGCCGCGGCCGATGCAAATTCTGCCGGCGCTCACTTTAATCCAACGAAACAGCCACACGCGGCCCCTGATGCGACTGCCCGGCATGTTGGCGACATGGGCAACATCGAGGCGGATACTTCGGGTGCGGCAAAATTGGATTATCTGGATCACAACATGTCGCTGTCTAACGACGACCGTTCGATCATTGGCCGTTCTGTCGTTGTCCACGCGAAAGCGGACGATCTCAAATCGCAACCGGCCGGTGACTCGGGAGCGCGCGTTGCCTGTGGCGTGATCGGACGGGCGAAAAGCCAATAGCGCCACCGATTCAACTGAGAAGCAAAGTCATCTCCCAGCCCGGGACCGGAACGGTCGCGAACGTCCGATTTATTCTTGCAAACGAAAGTCCTCGTCGAAGGCGGCGAAGAGATCCAGATATTGTTCGACGTAACGGGTGAGCAGAAATTTCTCGCGTACAGCTTCGCGAGCCTTCTGTCCTATTTCGTCGCGCAATTTCTCATCCTTCAGTAGGCGAACGATGCATTCGGCGGCTTCTTCGACCGACGAAACGAGAAAACCATTCACCCCGTTCTCGATCTGGTAGCGAATTCCGCCGACGTTTCCGCCGATCACAGGTGTCCCTTTCCACATCGCTTCGGCAACCGTGAGCCCGAATCCTTCACGGAGCGATTTTTGGAGAACGACCGCTGCGCGGGTTTGCAACGCGTTCACCAGCGCAGTGTCGTCGCCGCTGGTCAGAATCAATATGCGCTCATCCTGGCAGGCGCAGAGGGACTCAAAAATCTCCCGGCCTTCGGGATCGTCAGTCGCGAAGTTGCCCAGCAACACAAGTGTGGCATCGACTTCTTTACGCGCGCGCTTGAAGGCTTCTACTACTCCCTCTGGATCTTTCCACGGATCAAAACGCGAAATTTGCACTACCAATGGCAAATCGGTTGGAATTTTGTAGTGCGCGAGGCGCTCGTGGATTTCGTCGTCGCCTAGCTCACGGTTTTTAATGCTGAACGGGTTGATCGCAGGCATGAAGACGCGCTGTGGCGGCTTCATCTCCTGCTTGTATTCGGGACAACTCACGATGACGGCGTCGTATTTGTCGATCCAATGGCGCAAATATTTCCACATTTCTGCATCGGGCCGTGAAAGATCGATATGGCAGCGCCAGATCCATGGGCATTTTTTTTCGTAGTGCTCGATGAACGGAAGCGGGTGCGGATCGTGGACGATGACGAAATCGTGCTCTAGAAAATTGCGGACGCTGTTTTCGTAAATGACCTGTTCGTAGATTTCTTTTTTGATGGCCGAGAGATCGATCTCGCCGCCTTGGAGCGCGTTGTGCATCTTCTTCGTGATCGAGAAAAAGTCAGCCGTTCCCTGAATTACGCGCCACTCGCTACGAAGACCAAGGCTGTTCATGAGCAGGGTAAGCGACGAAATCATCTCGGCCACTCCGCCCCCGTAATAGGTCGAATTGAAATTGGCTACGCGCAGATCTTTGAACTTCCCGGCCTTCTCACGGATACGCTCGACTTTTTCGCTTCCAATGAGCGGCTCGTAGTCTTCAATCTGTGTGATGCGATAACGCGCCATTGTTTAAGTGATTCGTTCGCCGTCGCAGACACGCTCGCCAATCGCGCGAGCGGCGATTAATTTTTTGCAGGGTTTGGATTTCTCCCTAATGCAAAAACCTAAAATCGACGACAAGCTGACGCTGCTGACCGACTTCGGTAAGACAGAAGCGATTTGTGCCGAGGTACTCGACGATCCGGCTACGGCAGGGGGTGTGTTGCTTAAAGTGATGACGCGGGGGCCATTCACGGAAGGCCAGCAGTGCTGGATCGTCGATCGCGATGGATCGAAAATTGGAGCAACCGTCGAGAACGTCTTGAGCCAAACGATCGACAGCGAAGTGACGCTTTCAACCGTGCTTCCCGCCTAACGACAGCTCGCGACTTTCCAGGAGAACCGCACCCGCTCGTTTCATATCATCGAACGCACGATCCACGTCGCCCGGTTCGAGGCCGATTCCACGACACCCGTCTGCGATCACGTGTGTGTTGAGGCCGAGCTGCCGCGCATCGAGTGCGCTGTATTTCACACAATAGTCCAGCGCCAGACCGAGCAGATAAATGTCCCGGATGGCGCGCTCCTTCAAATAGTCGGCGAGTCCCGTTTCCCTACGATGCGCATTGTCAAAAAACGTGCTGTAGCTGTCGATACGCGGATCGATTCCCTTGTGAAACATGTGAGCGATTCTGCTTGTGTTGAATGACGGAGCGAATTCAGCGCCGTGCGTATTTTGAACGCAATGGACTGGCCAGAGGATTTGCTCGATGCCATCGAGCTTGATGCGATCGCCGGGCTTTTTGCCCGGATGATTTGCGGCAAAGCTGCCGTGGTTTGGCGGATGCCAGTCCTGCGTGGCAAGAACCAGCTCGAAGCGTTGCTGCAATTCGTTGGCGAGCGAAATAACTTCGTCGCCGCGCGGGACCGGCAACGCGCCGCCAGGCAAAAAATCATTCTGAAGATCGACAATGATCAAGGCATTCATTCGACTCGATTGCGCTGCTTCTTTGCGCGCGAGATCAATTTCGATCTTAATTCATGCAGTGAGTTTTCAAGGCCGACATCGTATCGGCGCGGCTTCTCAAATTTCAAAATCTCCGGCGACACGATAAACAAGTTCGCCTTGGCGAAAAATCGGAACGAGCAAATCGACATAGTCGGTCCGTGCGGGAATCTCAGTCCGCCTCTCGGTTCCAACGTCGACAATTACGGAAGGCTCGCTGATTGCGTGATCGATTTCATAAATCGCGTCAGCAATGAATCTGCCGCCCGACTGATAGAACCGGCGTACCTGCAACAAACCCGGGCACGACGTTTTCGCCGCCTCATCGGAAAGTTTGATCCGATACCGCCATTGCTCGCCCGAAGGCCGCACCGCGCCGAGTTTATAAACGCCACCCAACGCCGCGTCTGGTTGACCGGTGCTGAGCTTCGTGCCCACACCCCAGATGTCGATCTTCGCTCGTCGCCTTTTCAGTTCCGCGATTGCGAATTCATCCAAGTCGCCCGAGCAAACAATCTTCGCATCCGGAAAATCGGCTTCATCGAGCATTTTTCGCGCTTCGATGCTCAAGGCTACGCGATCACCCGAATCGAGCCGCACGCCGATGATTTCATGTTGATCTTTCTGCAACTTTTTAGCCACAGCGATCGCCCGACGTACGCCGTCGAGCGAGTTGTATGTGTCCACCAGGAAGACGCAGTTGTTCGGCAGTGCTCGGGCGTAAGTTTGAAATGCTTCGCGCTCGTTTTCAAAAAACATGATCCAACTGTGCGCTTGCGTGCCGCTCACCGGAATGCCGTAGTGCTGACCCGCGAGCAAGTTCGATGTTCCCGCGCATCCACCGATGTAAGTAGCACGCGCCGCGCTCAGACCGCCGTCCATTCCCTGAGCTCGGCGCAATCCAAACTCGATCACCGCGTCATTTTCAGCAGCCATGCAAACCCGCGCGGCTTTCGTAGCGATCAGGCTTTGAAAATTTAAAATAGTCAGCAAAGCGGTTTCCAGCAGTTGACAGTGAATGATTGGACCGCAGACCCGAATGAGCGGCTCGTTCGGGAAAACAAGCGATCCCTCCGGCATCGCATCAATGTCACAGCTCGGTCGCAGCGCGCGCAGATAATCTAGAAAACCGGCGTCAAACAGCGGGTTGCCGTCGTTTCCGCATTGCGAGGCGAGATACTCGATCTCACTTTCTTGAAATTGGAATTGTCGTACAAAATCGATAGCCGTCGCGAGCCCGCACGCGATGGTGAATTCTCCACCAAATGGATTTTCGCGAAACATGACGTGAAATGCCGCTTCGTGATCGCTCACCCCGGCTTTCCAATAACCACACGCCATCGTGACCTCATAAAGGTCCGTCGTCAGTGCGGAGAACTTATATGCTGGCGGGTTCAATTCTAGCTGGGCAATTTAGGCACGCGGGCTGTTTACGCGAGTGTCGCGGTAGCGCACGAGACGCGTGCGCTACCCACCCAGGCGGCCGGTTGAGCATCGGGCTACGTTCGTTAGTTGAGAGTAGATGAAAGCAAACAACACCAAAGGCGACCGCAGTTTTCCATTTCTCCGCGTCAACGAGCGCGAAACCAAGCCGCGCAAGCGCGGACTAACGGAAATCCGCGGTCCGTATTACTCAGTCGTCGGTCGACGTTACTTGGAAGACTTGTTTGAAATGATGGGCACTTATGTCGATTCGCTGAAATTCGCTGGCGGTTCGTTCACTCTGATGTCTCCTCAAACTGTTCGGGATATTGTCGATCTTTGCCACAAGCATGACGTGCTCGTTTCCACCGGCGGTTTCGTCGAGCGCGTGCTTGCGCAAGACGGAGGCGCGGTGCGGCAATACGTCACCGAATGCAAGAAGCTCGACTTTGATATTGTCGAAATCTCGGCCGGTTTTGTCTCAATTCCGACCGACGACTGGCTGCGACTCATTGAACTTGTGCGCAAGTCCGGAATGAAGGCGAAGCCCGAAGTTGGGATTCAATTCGGGGCGGGTGGCGCGACCGCTGCCGCAGAACTTGAGGCCGAAGGAACGCGCGATCCGAGCTGGGCGATCACACAGGCAAAACGATTTCTCGATGCGGGCGCTGAGATCATCATGATCGAGAGTGAAGGCATCACCGAGAATGTCGATCCATGGCGGACGGATGTGCCCGCGCGATTGATAGACGAGATCGGGACGGAGAAACTCATGTTCGAAGCCGCCGATCCGGATGTGTTCGCGTGGTATATTAAAAACTATGGCGCGGAGGTGAATCTCTTCGTCGATCACAGTCAGATTGTTCAGCTGGAATGCCTACGTGCCGGCATTTGGGGGACCAAGAGCTTGTGGGGACGCGTTGTGACTTACAAAGAGTCGCGCTGACAAATTTTGTCGGTTCGGCGGTCGTAGACCACCGCTACAGTTCGGATTTCGCGCCAATGTGATCGACGAACCAATTGCTCGCCAGGTGCGCGACTCGCTCGAGGGCGCCCGGTTCTTCAAAGAGATGCGTCGCGCCGGGAACGATCTCGAGCTTCACTTCGCAGTGCATCCGATCGCGCGCCTGCTCGTTTAGTTCGATCACGATATCGTCGTCTCCACCGACGATGAGCAAGGTAGGCACTTGCACTTTCGGCAACGCTTCGCCTGCCAAATCGGGGCGGCCTCCGCGCGAAACCACCGCTCCGACATCTTGCGACCCCTCCGCAGCTGCAACCAGCGCCGCGCCGCCCCCCGTGCTCGATCCAAAATAACCAATCCGCAAACTGCGAGTTTCCTGCTGCTGCTTTGCCCAGTTGGTCGCGTGAACAAGCCGCTCCGCAAGCAGTTTAATGTTGAATCGAAGTTCGGCAGTGCGTGCGTCGATCGCTTCCTCTTCCGGCGTAAGCAGATCGAACAGGAGTGTCCCTAGTCCGGCATTGTTCAAAGTGCGCGCGACGAATTGATTCCGCGGACTGTGCCGGCTGCTGCCGCTGCCGTGAACGAAAAGAACCAGCGCGGTGGCCTTCTCGGGAATGCTCAAATTCCCAGAGAGAGCCGCAGGTCCAGCCTGAATTTGCACTTCTTCCAGGTGCATCATTCATTCCTCTGCGCAGCGCGTGCGAGCAGGTCGCGCACTTCTTCGTCGCTCGTTTGGGGAAAATCTTCGTAATACTGAGCGACTGCCTGAAAAAATTCGGGCGCGGTCGCGCAAATCGTTTCGTCGGCTTCTTCCTCGAATTCGCGACAAGTATCCGGCGGACCAACCGGCACTCCTACGACGATTTTCGCGACACCGCGCTGCCGCAACCCCTTGATCGCAGCGCGCATGGTTGCCCCGGTCGCCAGACCGTCATCCACCAGAATGACAACACGATCGCGCAGCTCCGGTGCGGGGTGCCCCTCGCGATAACTTTGCTCGCGCCGTTCCAGCTCGGCGGTTTCTCTCGCCGTTACCGATTCAATGGCTTCATCCGCGTTAGGCAAGGCGCGCATGACGTCTTCGTTCAAAACGCGCACGCCGCCGGAGGCGATCGCACCGGCGGCGAGTTCTTCAAAGCCGGGGACACCCAATTTGCGCACGATGAAAACATCGAGAGGCACGTTCAATCGCTTCGCCACCTCGTAGGCAACCGGCACACCGCCTCGCGGGAGACCAAGAACAATCACGTCATCGCGACCGGCATACTTAATGAGCTTTTCTGCGAGCAAACGCCCGGCTGCTGTTCGATTTGGAAAAGCTCTTTCCATGCGGCCTTTCCCGTTTTTTTATAGATTCTTCGAGGCGCGGGAGGAATCCTCCTTTGTGATTTCGCTTCTCGACGCCGCGGCGCGTGTTTCCCGCTCGAGGCGATCGAGTTTGTTTTCCATAAAAAATAGTGTCTCCAATTTTGCGTCGATGAGAATCTCAACGTTCCCAAGAATCAAGATGGCGGAAGGGGTGGGATTCGAACCCACGGTGGGTTACCCCACGCTCGATTTCGAGTCGAGTGCCTTAAACCGGACTCAGCCACCCTTCCCTTTTTCGCAAATCGCCGGTTCCCAGCGCTGATTATCAATTGCACGGGTGTTATTGTAAACTCCGGTCTCCGCAAAACGGGGATACAAAAATGTTACAATTTTAGGCTTGCCTCGGGTGCTTTTGGTACTGCATATTGTGTGTCCGCTGGGCAACGCCCGCTATTACTTGTTGTTGACTCGATTTCACAGGTTATTAGCACCGCTGTTCACGATTATTCGCACCTAATTCACAACCTCAACCCGCTTCACCGCCATGATTCAACTAAGACCCGGAATTCCGCCTGCTTCACTTAATGAACCGTCTAAGCTGGCCGGGCGCCAAAAAAACAGGGCTGAAAAGAAGAAAAATACCGGTCTGCGTTTTAAGCGCATGTTCAGTGATGCTACCGTTTCGCCCTTCGATCAAATCGAATGGGAACGGCGCACAGCGGAGATCAATGATGACAGTGGCAAGGTTATCTTCAAGCAGGAGAATATCGAGGTCCCGAAAAGCTGGAGCGCGCTGGCAACCAAGATAGCGGTCTCAAAATATTTCTACGGCGACATCGGGAACGGCACCGATCCGCATAAAGGCGGAAGAGAAACTTCGGTGCGGCAATTGATTCATCGTGTCACGCGCACGATTACCGACTGGGGAATTGCAGATGGTTACTTCGCGGATACAGAGGCCGCGGAAACTTTTCACGACGACCTGACCTGGCTTTGTCTGAATCAGCACGGAGCGTTTAATTCGCCGGTCTGGTTCAACGTTGGCTTGTACCACCAATACGGCGTGGGCAGAGGTGGGGGAGCCGGCAATTATTTTTATAATCGCGAGATCGGCAAAGCTGAGCGGGCCACGTCACAGTACGAATACCCGCAAGGAAGTGCCTGTTTCATTCAAAGGGTGGACGACACGATGGAAGACATCATGCGGCTGGCGATGAGCGAGGCGATGCTCTTCAAGTATGGCAGCGGCACGGGCACTGATCTTTCTTCGCTAAGATCGACAAGAGAAAAGTTGAGCGGCGGCGGCAAGCCGAGCGGGCCGCTTTCGTTTCTTAAAGTTTACGATCAGGTCGCGAACGTGGTGAAGAGCGGCGGCAAAACGCGGCGCGCCGCGAAGATGAATACCCTGAAAGATTGGCATCCCGACATCGAGGAGTTCATCGACGCGAAGCAGAAAGAGGAAAAAAAAGCCTGGGCGCTGGTCGAGCAAGGTTACGACGGCAGTTATAACGGCGACGCGTACGGCTCGGTCATGTATCAAAACGAAAACCTAAGCGTGCGCGTAAGCGACGAGTTCATGGAAGCAGCGCTCGAAGGTCGTGAGTGGTGGACGCGACGGGTGCGCGACGGCAAACCGTGCGAGCGCAAAGATGCTCGCACGCTGTTGCGCAAGATCGCCGAAGGAACGCATGTCTGCGGCGATCCCGGAATGCAATTCGATTCCACGATCCACAAGTGGCACACGTGCAAAGGCACGGATCGGCAAAATTCCACCAACCCCTGCTCGGAATATCTCTTTCTCGATAACACTGCCTGCAATCTTGCGTCGCTCAACTTGATGAAGTTCAAGGCAGCGGACGGCGACTTTGATGTCGAGCGATTCAAGGCGGCCGTGCGCATTTTTATTACCGCGCAGGAAATCATCGTGGACAACGCAAGTTACCCGATAAAAGAAATCGCGGAAAATTCGCATATTTTCCGTACGCTTGGGCTTGGCTACGCGAATCTTGGCTCGCTTGTTATGAGCTACGGTTTCGGTTATGACAGCGTGGAGGGCCGGGCGCTCTGCGGCGCGATCACCGCAATCATGACCGGCGAAGCATACGAGCAAAGCGCACGGTTGGCGCAGTCGATTGGGCCGTTCCCCGGTTATCATGATGCGCGCGCCAGCGGGGTGCCCAAGCCAGTGGCCAAAGACAACGTCGCGTCAATGTCGGAAGTCATTGATTTGCACCGTTGCGCGGTGAGGGAAATTTCGGACGCGGAAGAGTTCGCGCATTTGAAAGAGGAAGCGGCGAAAGTTTGGGAAAGTGCAGCGGAGCTCGGGAAGCGCTACGGCTATCGTAACGCGCAGGTCACCGTTCTTGCCCCGACGGGCACAATCAGTTTCCTGATGGATTGCGATACGACCGGGATTGAGCCGGACATCGCGCTCGTAAAATACAAGCTGCTCGCAGGCGGCGGAATGCTCAAAATTGTCAATCAGACGGTGAAACCCGCCCTGGAGAAACTGGGTTACAATTCCGAAGAAATCGAACGGATCATCGCACACATCGACGCGTTCGATACAATCGAGTTCGATTGTGCGTTCAAGCCATTTAAAGGCGAACGCAGCCTCAATTACATGGCACACCTGCGGATGATGGCTGCGGCGCAGCCGTTCCTTAGCGGTGCGATTTCGAAAACGGTGAACATGCCCGAAACGGCCACGGTCGACGACATCATGAACACCTACGTGGAAGGGTGGCGACTCGGATTGAAATCGATCGCGATTTATCGCGACAGCTCAAAGCGTTCCGCGCCTCTTAATACACGCAAAACAAAACACATGGGCGCGGTAGAAGACGTCGATGTTGCGTTGGATGCCACTACGATCGGGCGCGATCAATTTGAGAAGCGCATTCTCGAGCTGGAGGAAGAACTCGGCATGCTGCGGGGCAAACTTGACAAGCCAATCAGGCATCGCATGCCGGACACGCGAATGTCGCTCACGCACCGGTTCGAGATCGCCGGACATGAAGGTTACATCACGGTTGGCCTGTACGAGGATGGTCAGCCGGGTGAACTCTTCATCACAATGTCAAAGGAGGGAAGCACGATCGGCGGATTGATGGATACCGTCGGCACTCTCACCTCGATTGCCCTGCAGTATGGCGTGCCGCTCGAGAGCCTCGTGAAAAAATTCGCTTACCAACGATTTGAACCGAGCGGCTTCACAAAGAATCCCGACATTCGAAACGCAACTAGCATCACTGACTATGTTTTTCGCTGGCTCGCCTGCCAGTTCATCAAAGGTTACAAGGAAGCCACCTCACCAACACGCGGACAAACGGAATTGCCGTTGAAAGAAATTCCGGAGATGGAGAAAAAGGCGCTCAATCGACCCGTCTCCGATCTGGCGCGGACAGGCGAAAAGGAGCTGATCGACGTAATCATAAGTCATTCACCGAACGATGGCTCGCCGCAGGTAGTGGGCAACGGCAGCAGCCATGCCGACCGAGTGCAAGAGGCGCTTGGAAATATGTTCATGGACATCGTCTGTTCGCATTGCGGCAGTGACAAAGTGATCCGCGCCGGCGCCTGCGGCGTTTGCACTGAATGCGGAACAAGCCAGGGATGCAGCTAAGGAGAAGTTCCAAGACCGAAGCTTCAACGGCTCCAATTTACCAGTTCCAACCGACGCAGCGATCCGCATAATGTGCAGTTAGACGATCGGTGTTTTTTCGCGGCAATGTTGAGAGTCGAGTGTTTGACGACCGCGTAATCCGCGTGAGTGGACAGAGCGGACGTGTTCGCTACAATGCGTGACCGCCATCTTCGGCGGCAAAATTTTTTATGAACAAAGTCGAAGCGCGGCAAAAAGAGATTCAGCAGGCGGAGGAGCTCCTCTTCGCGGGGCCCCAGGCGCTTGGCTTTGCGAAAGGTCTTTTCCAGGGTCATTTCGTCTCGAATTGGGTGATGCCTTATCCGCGCATCCCGGCAACGCAGCAAGCCGAGTCGGATAGAACTCTTGTCGAGCTCCGCCAATTTCTCGACGAACATCTCGACCCCGCCGAGATAGATCGACAAGCAGATATCCCGCGCGACGTCATCGATGGGCTGGGACGCGTTGGGGTGCTTGGTGCGACCGCCCCAGTGGAATATGGCGGACGGGGTTTTACGCAGATGGTTAACTGCAAACTTCTGGAAGAAATTGGCCATCGCTGCGCATCGACATCGGTTTTCGTAAACGCGCATCATTCCATCGGGATTCGCGCGCTGCTGCTTTTCGGAACACACGAGCAAAAGCAGAGATGGCTTCCTAAATTATCGACTGGCGAACAGCTCGGTGCGTTTGCGTTGACCGAACGTGAAGCAGGCTCTGATGCGGCAAACGTGCAAATGCAGGCGCGTCCGACGCAGGACGGCTCGCATTTTATTTTGAACGGCGAAAAGCGTTACATCACTAACGCGGGAATTGCGCAGGTTCTGACAGTGATGGCGCGCACGCCGATGCCGGGGTCAGATAAAACGGCGATCACGGCATTCCTGGTTACGCCGGACATGCCGGGATTCACGATATTGGAAGCCCGAATGCCGAAAATGGGAATCCGCGGCACCGCAACGGGCCGCTTTTCGCTGCGCGACGTCAAAGTCCCAAAAGAAAATATTCTCGGGCCGATGGGCAAGGGACTGAAAGTGGCCCTGACCGTGCTCGATTTTGGGCGGACGACATTCGGTGCGTGTTGCACTGGCGCTGCCAAAACCTGTTTGCGCCTGGCCACCGAACACGCGAACACACGCAAACAGTTCAACAAAACGCTCGGTGAATGTGACCTCGTCAAAAAGAAAATCGCGCGCATCGCGGCAGGCGCTTATGCGATGGAAGCGATGACGACAATAACGGCATCGTTAATCGACCGCGGACTTGAGGATTACATGATCGAAACGGCCATGCTGAAGGTCTTCACGACCGAGCGACTTTGGGAAATAATCAATGATGCATTTCAGATTTACGGTGGCTCCGCCTACTTTGTCGACCTTCCGCTAGAGCGAATGCTGCGCGATGCCCGCATCAATCAGATCGGCGAAGGCAGCAACGAAGTGCTCACTTCGTTTATCGCGCTTGTCGGCATGCGCGGTCCAGGAATGGAGTTCAAGGAAATTTACGACACCGTGATGAAACCGTCGCGAGATCGAATCAGCAAAGCGTGGGCTGCTGGGATGAACAGGCTTGGCGCGGCCATTCGCATCCCTGATGTGCCCGTTCGAAGCGAGCAGCTTCGTGCGAATGCGCGGCAACTCGGCCGCTTGATTTGGCGCTTCAACTTTGCCGTGAATCGCGCGTTGATCACTTATCGCGAGCCGATCCTCGACATGCAGCTTGTCCAGGAGCGGATTGCTGACGCGGCCATGGATCTTTTTGCCTCGACTTGCGTTCTCAGCCGTTGGGACGCTGAGCTTCAGTTCGCGCGCCGGAATGGAGACTCAGCCTCTGCCGATCACTCCGCCGCCGATCTTTTTTTGCGTCAATCGTTCCGTCGAATTCGTGGCTTCCTCGGCGGGCTTACGGATAACGATGACAAATCGTTGCTCGCCGCAGCAAAGTCAGTTTTGGGCAAGCCACGAAGCTAAATTTGGCCGCGCGCATTTACACCGACAAAGACGCGGATCTTCGCTGGTTGAAGGGCAAAACGTGCGCGGTGATCGGCTTCGGCGCGCAAGGCCGCGCGCACGCACTCAACCTTAGGGACAGCGAGATCAGCGTCATTGTCGGGCTTTACCCTGGCAGCAAGTCCCGGGTGCGGGCCAGGCGGAGTGGTCTCGAAGTACTGGACACAGCAGAAGCCGCGCGGCGCGCAGACATTATTTTTTTCGCGCTCTCGGACACGCAAATGCCAGTAATCTATGCCGAACAAATCGCTCCGAGTTTACGTCCTGGCCAAACCCTGCTTTTGGCGCATGGGTTTGCAATTTATTACCGCACGATTGTCCCACGCAAGGATGTCGATGTTGTGATGGTCGCTCCCAAAGGCCTCGGACCGATGGTGCGCCGGGAATTTGTGAGAGGCCGTGGTGCGCCCGGACTGATCGCGATTCATCAGAATCCCAGCCGCCACGCCAAGCAAACAGCTCTGGCCTGGGCAAAAGGAATCGGCTGCACGCGTGCCGGCGTGCTCGAGACCACTTTTCGTGAGGAAACGGAGACAGACCTTTTCGGCGAGCAAGCAGTACTCTGCGGTGGCACGTCAGCACTCATTCGTGCTGGCTTTGAAACACTTGTTCGCGCCGGCTATCCAGCCGAACTCGCATACTTCGAATGTCTCCACGAATTAAAGTTCATTGTCGATCTCATCCACGAAGCGGGAATTGCCGGAATGCGCAGATTAATTTCCGATACCGCCAAATGGGGTGAGTTGACGGTCGGCCCGAAGATTGTCGATCAAGCAGTGCAAAAGCGGATGATGGCGGCGCTGCGAGAAATCCGCTCAGGAAAATTCGCGCGCGATTTTATTCAGGAGATGAAAACCGGCGGGCGGCGTTCCGCGAAGCTGCTGCGGGAAAGTGAAAAGCATCCGATCGAGAAAGTAGGCGCGCGGCTTCGCGGACTAATGAGTTGGAAAACGAAAACAAAAAGCCATTAGCCACGCTGCCGCGCTTGGCAGCGCGCCACTTTCGGCGAACGCGGTCTTCCCGAAATTATTATTTCTGCGCCATGCGCCCGATAACTTCCATCGGGCTTTCGGTGGTCGGATCTAACCCCTCGAACCGAGTGCATACTTGTGGAATGCCAGACGCTATGGTCTTCATGTAGCAGATTTTGATGACCCTTTTCTGGGCGATCTGCTGATTTGGCGCCACAACTACGTTTTTGTTCGGATCTGCAAATGCCGATGCGCAAAATGCGAGAGCGAACACGCCACTTGCACATCGAGCCGACCAGCCGCACAGGCGACTGAACCTGCTTTTTGTTTTCATGCCCGAATTGTGATCCCGTTCCGAATTTTGTGCAAGCCTATTCGGAGTGCATTTAGGACAAAAAAAAGACGTTTCCAGCCGTCGTGAATACTGCTGCGGTCAACTCGCGAGCGCCCGGCCTCAATCCGCCCAAAGAAAATGTTCCAAACGCAGACGGTTAAGACGCGCCTTTGCTTCTTCGCTCCGGGTGCCGCTGGATGCGGCCAGTTTCTGGTAGATAGCAGCAGCAGATTCCCATTTTGAATCGTCTTCCAACAGCCGCGCGGCATTGAATCCCGCTTTGTAATACCAAAACAGTTCACGTCTCCGATCCGGGCGCGCCTCATCTTCCAAGACTTTGTAAAACGTCGCAAGGGCGCCAGCCCGGTCGCTTTTCTTTTCCAAGCACAGGCCCTTTTTGAAGAGCGCTTGGTTGCGCCAGTGAATTGGCTCACTTTTGTCGGACGCCAACTGGTCATAGACTTCGATCGCGCGCTGGTAATTGGTCGAGTTGCTTCCGCCCATCTCGAAAAAGATGTCGCCCTTGCCGCAAAGTGCCTCTTGCTTTTCGGATGCTCCAGCCTCGCCTTTTAAGACCTCGTCGTATAATAAGAGTGCATCCTGCGGCTTTCCCAGCTTGCGTTCGATAACAGCTTGTTCGTTGCGCGCGGCCCATTTCAGGTCGCCATTTAACTGAACTACCTGATCAAACAGCACAATCGCTTGGTCGAGCGCATGCTTACCCATGCTCGACATGGCCGATTCCGCCGCGAAAAAGAGCGCTTTCTCGCCAAGTGGGCCGTCTTGATTCTGCTGCGCCAGAATTTCAAACTGCGTCTGTGCGTTTGCGAAATCCTGGCGCCGGTAATAAATCTCCGCTAATTTCATTCGAACCTCCGGGGCAAATGACGAGGCGGCATGTTGTTGAAGAAAACGATTCGCAAGTTCGATGACTTTCGTCTCCTTGAGATCAGCTGAATCCTCAATCCAGATCATGAGATAATCGGCCCGCTCCGCCGCCGCTGTCGTTGGGCTTGAATCGGCCGCGCGAGCTAGATTCTTCCGCGCTTCATCGAGACGGGGCGGCGTGGAATGGAAGGCCAGCTCGGCCAAACCAACCCAGGCTTCTGAGACGCGGGGATTCTTAGGAAAATCGCGAACAAATTGTTGCAGCGATTCTGTTGCTTTCTTATCCCCTTTCGCGGCTTGCATCAATCCTTCCTCCAGTCGCAAACTGGCCCGCGATTCTTCATCGCCGCCCTGTTTTTCAAGTGCATTATAATCGGCCAAAAAACGGGCGTGATCGCCGAGTTGCAGCCATCCCGTGGATGCGTTGAAAAGTGCAAGGTTCGCCCATGGTGAAGTGGAACGCCCGATTTGTTCAAAGGCTGCGGTTGCCACCTCAAAGCGCTTCGCGAGATATTGCGCTTGCGCGGAGAGAAGATTGATTTGATCGAGCAATTGCGCTTCCGGATGAAGCACGCGCGCATCATCCAAAATCGCAATCGCCTCTTCGAAATGTCGATCTTCCAATTCCAGTTGTGCAAACTCCAACAGAGCCGGCGCGAGCGCAGGAGATTTTACCTCGCTGTGGCGCAGATCGTTGAACAATTGCCGAGCTCGATCTCGGTGCCCGACGCGAACTTCAAGGAGAGCAAGATGCCATCGGGCGAATGTCCGTCGCGGTTGTTCCGGATTGCGCACCCATTTTTCCAGTTCGCTCCGTGATGCTTTGCGCTCCGCGCGATAGAGCTCGTCCAGCTTTGCAAAGAGAGCGGGTAGGTCCGGATCCGCTGGACGACGATCGATAAATCGCTCAAGGACATCGTCCCCGGCTTCTGGCGTTTTTAATTGCAAGTGCGAGTCGGCGATTCCGAAGAGTGCCGCGATCAGGGTGGCATGGGTCGCCCCCTCCGGTCTTTTTAGAAGCGCTTCAAACGCACCGATTGCTCTCTCGGGGCGCTGCAAAATCAGCTCCAAGCGCCCACGCAGAAGCCGTCGCTCCTTCCGCTCCGCGACCGACTTGGGTTGAATCTCATCAAGGATGCGCCGCGCGTTGGCGGCGTCGGCCCTGTCGATATACAATTCGGCCGATCGCAATTGCGCCTGGATCCCCCACTGTTTGTCGCGAAGGAGAACCAATATCTTCGCCAGCGCTTCATCCCGTCTTCCCAAGGCACGCAACATTTCGGCCGCTCCAAAAGTGGCTGCTTCGCGAAATGATGAACCTTGCTCCGCAGCCAGTTCCTCGTAGAGCGGCAGTGCGTCGGCCCATAGATGCAAGCTGGCAAAGGCTTGCGCGCGCCAGAACTTTGCCGCTGAAAGATCGCGCAGCCTGGAATCCGCGAGCAACACCAGCGCGTCCTCTGGCTGTCTCGCGGTCACCTGAGCTTCGGCAAGCTTTGCGGCAACCGCGCACCACTCTTTATCCGCCAGACTGCCGTCGACGAGGGCTCCCAGACGGACAACGGCCACCTCCGGTACGCCTTCCAGTAACGGCTTCGTTGCCTCCGTCCACTCCGGCGAGATTTCTGCGCGCAATGACTGGGAAAACCAAATCGACAATCCGATCAAAGCGATTCTCCGCACCGGTCTCTTACATTGTTGGCTAACCCTCTCGTGGTCGGCGCTGGACTTCCTCATGGCAGTTTCAACATTGGTCGCAGATATCTACCTGTAAGACTATCTGGAAGGTCGACAATTTGTTCCGGCGGACCAGTCCCGACGATCTCGCCGCCGCGTTCGCCGCCTTCAGGCCCGAGATCAATAATCCAATCTGCGCATTTAATCATTTCTAGATTCTGCTCGATCACAATCACCGTGTTACCCGCGTTGCGCAGCTTCATCAATACTTGCAGCAATTTCTCGATATCGGCGAAGTGCAACCCAGTCGTTGGCTCATCGAGAATGTAGACCGTCCGGCCGGTCGCTCTTTTCGCGAGCTCCGTAGCGAGTTTGACGCGTTGCGCTTCCCCTCCGGAAAGGGTGGTCCCGGCTTGACCAAGTCGCAGATAACCGAGGCCTACATCCAGCAAAGAATTTAACTTTTCGGAAACGCTCGGCACATTGCGGAAAAAGCGCGCTGCTTCATCCACCGTCAGATCGAGAACGTCGGCAATGTTCTTGCCTTTGTACGTGATCTCGAGCGTCTCGCGATTGTAGCGCTTACCGTGGCACACTTCGCATTCCACGTAAACGTCCGGCAAAAAATGCATCTCGATCTTAATCAACCCCCCGCCTTCGCAATTTTCGCAACGGCCGCCTTTGACATTAAAGCTAAACCGCCCAGCATCGTAACCGCGCACCCGCGCCGCGGGCAATTGACTGAATAACTCGCGGATAGGCGCGAAGGCGCCGGTGTAGGTCACCGGATTGGAGCGGGGCGTCCGGCCGATCGCACTTTGATCGATCACGATCGCTTTGTCGATCTGTTCGACTCCGCGAATCGCCTGATAAGTGCCGGGTTTTTCTCTTGAATTGTAAAAATGTCGAAAGAGAGCGCGGCGTAGAATATCATCCACCAGCGTCGACTTACCGCTGCCAGACACGCCCGTTACACAGGTGAGACAACCGAGAGGGAAAGAAGCGTCGATTTTTTTGAGGTTGTTCTCGGCTGCGCCTACAACTATGAGCCAGCCATCACAATGGTTGTCGGTTGATACCTGATGGTTAATTGATTGCGGCTTGACGCGCTGTTTTGGAATCGGGATGCGCACGCGTCCGGAGAGATAGTCTCCAGTCAAAGAATTTTTCGCGCGAAGAATGTCGTCGATGCTCCCTTGAGCAACGATCTCACCGCCCCGCGGACCCGCGCCAGGGCCGAGATCAAGAATGTGGTCCGCCGCGCGGATGGTTTCTTCATCGTGCTCAACCACAATCACGGAATTGCCGAGATCGCGCAGGCGTCGCAGAGTCCCGAGTAAACGCGCATTGTCGCGCTGATGCAAACCGATGCTCGGCTCATCCAAAACGTAAAGAACCCCGGCCAGGCCAGACCCAATCTGCGTTGCCAGTCGGATGCGTTGCGCTTCGCCGCCGGAAAGCGTGCCGCTCTCGCGATTTAGGGTGAGATATCCAAGGCCGACTTCGACGAGAAATTGCAGGCGCGATTGAATTTCGTGCACGACTTCATTCACGATCAGTCGTTGCTGCTCGGATAAGTCGAGGTTCTCGACGTAGCGCCCGGCCGCCTCGATCGTTTGTTCGCTGATTTGATGAATATTCAATTCGCGCGCATGTCGATCTTTAAGTGTGACGGCGAGAATCTCCGGCTTGAGCCTGGCGCCGCCACACACTTTGCACGGCTCGCGCGTCATGAACGCGCGGATGCGATTGCGAGTGAACTCGCTCTGAGTTTCTGCATAGAGCCGCTGCATCTGGGGAACGAGTCCTTCAAACGGGCGGGTCGTTTTGCTGGAACGGCCGTTACCGCTGAAACTCATCTCGATTGGTTGATCGCCGGTCCCGAAGTAAAGCGCTTCCTTAAAATGCTCGGGCAATTCGGCAAAAGGCATGTTTTCATCAACCTGAAAATGTTTCACGAGCGCGCCTTGCAAGTGACGGTAATATGCCTGCATTCGCTTCGTCCCGCGCCGCCATGGCGTGATCGCCCCTTCGGCGAGTGTCTTGCCGGGATCGGAAATCATCAACTCCGGATCGCAAGCCAATTGCGTGCCAAGACCGTGACATGCCGGACACGCTCCGAGATGACTGTTGAACGAAAAATGTTTCGGAGTCAGCTCGCCTAGCGTGAACCCGGTTTCTGCGTTTCCGTAATCGGTCGAATAGCGGAGTTCTTCCAAAAGCTCGCTCGATTCGGCGTTGGACATTGGGCGTTGGACGTTGAGCGTTTGTTTTAACACAACCACCCGGTTTCCGCCCCATTTGAGCGCAGTCTCAATCGAATCAGTCAGGCGGCTGCGAATTCCATCGCGCACGACCAGGCGATCGACCACCGCCTCAATCGTGTGGCGCTCATTTTTTTTAAGCCGAATCGGTTCCGGGCGATCGAGCTCGGCGATCTGGCCGTCAATCCGAACGCGAATGAACCCTTCGCGTTTCGTTTTTTCGATCACATCCCTGAATTCGCCCAGCTGGTTTTGAATCAGCGGTGCGAGCACGATGATTTTTGTCTCGGGCTCGTATGCGAGAATTTGATCGACAATTTCTTGTGGCGTTTGCCGCTTAAGCGGCCGCCCTGTGAGCGGATCGTGCGGTTGACCGATCGCTGAAAAGAGGACGCGCAAATAATCGTAAACCTCGGTCGTGGTCGCGATGGTCGATCTCGGATTAGCTCCGGCGCTTCGTTGCTCGATGGCGATCGCTGGTGAGAGACCTTCGATGAAATCGACATTGGGCTTTTCCATTTGATCGAGAAATTGCCGCGCGTAAGCGGAAAGACTTTCGACGTAGCGCCGTTGCCCCTCGGCATAAAGTGTGTCAAAGGCGAGCGAAGACTTTCCGGAGCCGCTCAAGCCGGTAATGACGACCAACTTTTCACGTGGGATCTCCACGTGGAGGTTTTTTAGGTTGTGCTGGCGCGCACCACTGATTTTGATAACTTGCGCAGGCATTCTGACGAGAAACGTCGAACTTTTTAGTCAAGCACAACCGCCCTTTTTCTCCAGCGAAATTGTCCGGCCATGAACGAGATGACCCAGTTAGCGAAAATTCTCGCAAGTCCCGAATGAGAAATCCGGCTTCAACGAAGCTGGCGCTGGCAAATCGAAGTAGTTTCGGCGATAAAGCTGCTGCGAATGGAAGCGGCATCCGGCAAAACAATTCTGATCGTCGAAGACGAGCGGGACGTCGTCGATCTTCTCACGCTCAGTTTACGCAAAGCTGGTTTCGCCATTTCGTCGACGACCGACGGCGCTGCTGGATTGCATAAGGCGCGCACCGAAAGGCCAGCTTTCATTATTCTCGATCTGATGCTGCCGAAAATGCCTGGACTGGAGATTTGTAAGATTCTAAAAAGCGATCCTGGGACGCGCCAGATTCCAATCATGATGCTGACCGCGAAAGCCGAGGAGATCGACCGGATCGTGGGCCTCGAATTTGGCGCCGATGACTATGTGACAAAGCCATTTAGTCCTCGGGAAGTCATTTTGCGAATCCGGGCGATAATGCGCCGAGGCGACGCGAAACAAGAGGAAGAACGTCTGGCGGTCGGTCCAATCATGATCGATCCGGCGCGTCATGAAGCTTCTGTCGATGGCAAGCGGATCAACCTCACCAGCCTTGAATTCAAGCTCTTGCGCACACTTGTGCAGCGACGCGGCCGCGTCCAGGCGCGCGACCGTTTGTTGAACGATGTTTGGGGCTACGAGAGCATCATTGACACACGCACGGTCGATACCCATGTGCGGCGGCTGCGTAAAAAGCTCGGCAAAGCCGCCAACGTGATCGAAAGTGTGCGCGGCGTTGGTTATCGGTTGCGGGAAAATTAACGCGAAATGTCGTGGCTATTTCTGGGTGTAATCTTTGTCGTATTCGCGACGATCGCGCTTGTCGCCTGGCGAAAATGGATCGCACCGTGGCGACACATCGAGCAACTCGTTAGGCAAATAGCTGGTGGCGAACGGCCGCGCACGTTTCTTGTCGATGGTGGCACGCTAGCGCAGCGTGTCGGGCTGGCGCTGGAAAATATTTTCCGCCGCCAGCAACAACTCGATCAGCAGATCGCAGGCCGCGAATCCGGGACGCAAGCAATTCTTGGAGCGATGCAGGATGGTCTGCTCGTGGTCGACACGCGCCGCCACATTACGCTGATGAATCGAACTCTTGAAAACCTCTTCGGGCTCCGAGACGCGGCAAACGTAGGCGCTCCATTCCTTGAGACCGTCCGCCATGCGACGCTGGATCGGTTAATCGCGGAAACGCTGCGTACCGGCAAGCCGATGCAAAGCGAATTGACCGTGACCGACTCGAAAACCAACGCCGAGCGCCATGTCGAGGTCAGCGCAGTCCCCATGAAGGACGATGTCCATCTAACAACTGGCGCGGTCGTTCTGTTTCACGATATCACGCAATTGAAGCGACTCGATCAGGTCCGGAGCGATTTTGTCGCGAACGTTTCGCATGAACTGCGAACGCCGTTGTCGATCTTGCGCGGATATATCGAGACATTGGTTGAAAACCCGAAGACTTCTCGCGAAGAACTGGCACGCATTCTTCAGGTCATGGAACGGCATTCCAAACGGCTTGGGCTTCTGATCGATGATTTGCTGAGCCTTGCCCAATTGGAATCCGCAAACACCAACTTGGAAATCGGCCAGGTCCGGCTGCCAGAATTGTTCGATCACGTTCTCCGCGATTGGAAAGAAAAACTCGGCGAGAAAAACTTAAAGGTAGTTGTCGATCTTCCACCGGATGCACTGCCAATCCGCGCAGATGAAACACGACTCCAGGAAGTTCTCTACAATTTACTAGAGAACGCGGTGAAATATTCGCGCGAGAACGGCGAGATTCGTCTGCAAGCGGCGCGGCGCGATTCCGAAATCGTCCTCAGCGTCAGTGACGATGGACTCGGAATCAGCAAGGATGATTTACCCCGCATCTTTGAACGCTTTTACCGCGCCGACAAAGCCCGCAGCCGGGAGCTCGGCGGGACTGGTCTTGGACTGGCAATCGTCAAACACATTGCCCAATTGCACGGCGGACGTGTGGAAGCCGAGAGCGAGCTTGGCTGCGGAACGACGATTCGCGTGGTTTTGCCTGGAGGGACGAGCTCTGTTCCGTCCACTTAAAAAAGGGCGACACTGAGGTCGTCCCTGCAAATGGGTCAGCTGCGCAGCTGTCACACAAAAGTAACACTAAACTTTTTGACCGTTCCGCGCGCACTGCGGCAGGCTGGGAACACATATGAAATCTTCCAGATTTGCCCGCAAAATTTTCAATCTCGTGCTCTTAGCCGGAATCAG
Organism: Verrucomicrobiota bacterium; assembly: GCA_003217835.1. Taxonomy (GTDB): domain Bacteria; phylum Verrucomicrobiota; class Verrucomicrobiia; order Chthoniobacterales; family UBA10450; genus Udaeobacter. The sequence goes on along the minus strand of QHMQ01000097.1, from coordinate 7,164 downwards.
TACGACCGCCTCGGCGCAGATGATGATTAACGGCGCAGGCGCAACTTTCCCGTATCCAATCTACTCAAAATGGTTCGATGAGTACGCGAAAATTGATCCCGCTGTTCGATTTAATTACCAGTCGATTGGATCTGGCGGAGGCCAAAAGCAAATTCTCGCGCAGACGGTGGATTTCGGCGCATCGGATGGTCCGATGAGCGATGAGAATCTGTCGAAGGCGCCGGGCAAACTCTTGCATATTCCAACGGTCGCCGGGGCGGATGTGGTTGCCTACAACCTGCCGGGAAATCCGGCACTCAAGTTTGATGCTGACACAATCGCGGGCATCTTTCTCGGCCAAATCAAAAAGTGGAACGACCCGAAGATCACGGGGCTAAATTCCGGAGTCACATTGCCCGATCAAGAGATCGTAGTCGTCCACCGATCCGATGGCAGCGGGACGACCTACATTTGGACCGACTACCTGAGCAAAATCAGTCCAGAATGGAAGACGAAAGTGGGCACAAATACCTCGGTCAACTGGCCGACTGGCATCGGTGGCAAAGGCAATGAAGGTGTGGCCGGTCAAATCAAGCAAACCCCGGGCGCGCTCGGGTACGTGGAGCTGATCTACGCGATCCAAAACAAGATGCCGTATGCCGAGGTAAAAAATTCAGCGGGCAATTTTGTAAAGCCATCGATCGAGTCGATCACGACGGCATTGGCCACAGCCGATATCCCGGACGATTTTCGCTTTTCCATCACGAACGCGCCGGGAGCGGATGCTTATCCGATTGCAGGCGCGACTTGGTTGCTCGTTTACCAGCAACAGAAGGACGCAGCCAAAGGAAAGAAGCTCGTTGAATTTTTGAAATGGGCCGCCAAAGACGGCGAGAAGATGGCCAAAGATCTCCAATACGCGCCCATGCCGGACAATCTTCAGCAACGCGTTCTGAAGCGAATCGACGAGATCGAAATGTAATGTGAAATCGCATGGAGATTGCCACACCTCCAGCAGTCGCAACGGTTGAGCCGCACTCCGCGCGGCGCGCGATGGCGCCGCCCTCGCGCTTTGGCGACAAAGCATTCGAGTGGCTCACACTGGCGATGGCGATGGCCGTGGTTGTGCTCGTCATTCTTCTCGGCTGGGAACTGTGGCGTGGATCTTCACTTGCCATCAAGAAATTTGGATTTCACTTCCTCACCACATCGACTTGGGACCCCGTCGCAGATCAATTCGGGGCTCTACCATTTATTTACGGAACGGTGGTTTCTTCCCTGATTGCGTTACTCATCGCCGTGCCATTGAGCATCGCGACAGCGGCGTATCTGACGGAGCTTGCGCCGCTCTGGATTCGGCAGCCTTTGGTTTCCTTAATTGAAATGTTGGCGGCGATTCCAAGCGTGATCCTGGGGTTGTGGGGCATTTTTGTAATGATCCCATGGCTGCGCGATTATCCGTTTCCATTGCTGAAGCGCCTCTTCGGTTGGACGCCGTTTTTCACCGGCCCGATCTATGGCACCAGCATGCTGGCCGGCGGGATCATTATCGCGATTATGATCCTGCCGATCATCACTTCGGTCTCCCGGGAGATTTTGCGCAGTGTACCGAATTTGCAACGCGAAGCCGCCTACGCGCTCGGCGCGACCCGCTGGGAAGTAACACGGATTGCGGTGCTTAGTTACGCGAAGAAAGGCTTGTTCGGCGCGGTCATTCTTGGCCTCGGACGCGCGCTCGGTGAAACCATGGCGGTCACAATGGTGATCGGCAACACACCGCAGATCGCGGCGTCGCTCTTCAAACCTGGGTACACGCTCGCCAGCGTGATTGCGAACGAGTTTACCGAAGCGACCACGGATATGTATCTCCAGGCGTTATTCGAGATCGGACTGGTGCTTTTGGGAACAACGATTCTGGCCAATTTGCTCGCGCAGCTTCTTCTGCAAACAATGAGCACGACGTCCACAACACGCGCGGTGCAATAGCGATGCATTTGCAACGAGCAGACAATCATACCTGGCGCAAGGCCAAAAGCGGACTGGCATCGACGGCCGCGTTCGTTTCTGCGCTTCTTGTAATCGCGCCATTGGGTCTCGTGTTTTTTCATCTTGTCGCTAACGGCGCCAGTTCCGTGAACTGGGACTTTTTCACGAAATTGCCGACGCCAGTCGGTGTGGTTGGTGGCGGAATGGTGAACGCGATCGCCGGGTCGCTCGAGCTGCTCGCGCTCGCCGCCGCGATCGGAATTCCGGTCGGCGTATTGGGCGGAGTTTACCTTGCTGAGTACGGCTCGGCTCGGGTGAATTCGATGCTGCGTTTTATCGCTGACGTGCTCAACGGTGTCCCTTCGATCACCTGGGGTGTGGTAGTTTACGGGCTGGTCGTGTTGCGTTTTAAAGGCTTCTCGGCTTACGCCGGCGGATTAGCGCTTGGGCTGATCATGATCCCGCTAATCATACGCACAACCGAAGAAGTTATTCTGCTAGTGCCGAATGGATATCGCGAAGCCGCGCTTGCTCTCGGGGTAAGCCGTTGGAAAACAATCGTGCATGTCGTGATGAAGACTGCGTCCAAGGGGATCATTACTGGCATTCTGCTGGCATTGGCGCGCGTCGGCGGCGAAACGGCGCCGCTCCTTTTCACCGCTTTCGGGAACCGATTTTGGAATCATAACCTGAGTGAGCCGATCGCCGCGCTGCCGTTGCAGATTTTTACTTACGCCATCTCGCCGTACGACGATTGGCATCGCCAGGCTTGGGCCGGCGCCCTCGTCCTCGTCACCGGGATTTTTTGCGTTAACGTTGTGGTTAGAATTCTTACACGCGGGCGTACGGCGTCCGTGGTCTAGCTTTGTTTTGCGAATGGTTAATTTAGTTATGGCAACTCCGGAGCGAACCGTTATCGAGCGTGCCGAACGGGCGACCGAGCCGATTTCGACGTCAACGTCCGAGTCAGCGGTGCCGTTAACTTTCCAGGTAAAGAATCTGTCCGTCTGGTACGGAGAGAAACGCGCCATTGATGATGTAACCCTCGATATCGCATCGAACGCCGTGACTGCGATCATTGGGCCAAGCGGTTGCGGAAAATCCACTTTTCTTCGTTGTCTCAATCGCATGCATGAGCTTGTGCCGAAGACGCGTGTCGAAGGGACAGTTCTTCTCCAAGGCGAAGATCTATATTCCAGCACCGTCGATCCAGCGATCGTTCGCCGCCGCGTCGGCATGGTTTTTCAAAAGTCGAATCCGTTTCCGACGATGTCGATTGGCGAGAACGTTATAATCGGCTTGCGATTGAACGGAGTACGGAATCAGAAATTTCTCAACGAACGTCTGGAAAAATCGCTCCGTATGGCAGCGCTCTGGGATGAGGTAAAAGACGATCAGCAGAGGCTTTGCATTGCGCGTGCGCTCGCGGTGGAACCGGAGGTGCTTCTCATGGACGAACCCTGTTCGGCGCTCGATCCTATCGCTACCGCCAAGATCGAAGAATTGATCCACGAACTCAAAGCCGAGTACACGATCGTGACGGTGACCCACAACATGCAACAGGCCGGGCGCGTCTCTGATTACACCGCTTTCTTTTATCTTGGACGCCTGATCGAGTTTGGGCCGACCACGAAAATTTTCACAAATCCAAGCCAACGACAGACGGAGGATTATATTACTGGCCGATTTGGTTAATTCGAATTCAAGCAGACCCTGGGAAGAGTAAGATAGAAATGAACAATCGATGATCGCACACAGACATATTCTTGGAACCTTCGACGAAGCCCTGGGCTCGCTGCGGAATAATGTGCTGATGATGGCGGGGCTGGCTGAGCGCAGCCTTGAACGTGCGATGAAAGGCTTGACTGAGCGCGACGACGATATTTGTGCCAACGCGATCGCCGACGACGAGGAGATCGATCAGCTTGAGATCCAAATCGACAAGGACGGCGTAGATATTTTGCTGCGTTTTCAACCGGTAGCTTCCGATCTGCGGCGCGTCGTCTCGGCGATGAAGCTTTCCTCAAACCTCGAACGCATCGCCGATCAGGCGACCAACATTGCCCGCCGGGCCCGCAAGCTAAACCAGCATCCGCCCCTGCCGGAAGTAGAATTGATTCTGCCGATGAATGCACAGGCGATGGCGATGTTCAAGGACAGTGTCGACGCTTACGTCCGGGAAGATGTCGAGCTCGGTCGCGCCATCGTGCCGCGTGATGCAAAACTCGATGACCTAAACCGCGTTGCCAGCCGTCGTTTGATCGAACGCATGGCGCAGGATCCCGAACAGCTGCGTGGCTACCTCAATTTGATGTTCATCGGCCGTCATCTCGAGCGCGTCGGGGATCATGCCACCAACATCGCCGAAGACGCCGTTTATGCTGCTGCCGCCGAAGACATCCGGCATCAAGGAGTAGCGGCCTCGACTTGACGCGGCGATTACCACTCTTTTGGCTGTTGCCTAACTTTTCAAGCAGTGATTGTTTGAATTCGCGTGCTGAATTTTTCCAGCCGCGAATCAACAGGAAATAAATGCCGACAGCTACTGCGAAAGCCACTGTTGCCGACCAGCCTTCCGCGGACGTCGAGATCCTTCGGAAGGAGGTTCCCGCCGAAAATCGTTTTTCCGATCCGAAAAATTTTATCAACCGCGAGTTGAGCTGGCTTGAGTTCAATCGTCGCGTGCTCGAAGAAGCACAGGATCCGACGCAGCCACTCATAGAGCGCGTCAAGTTCCTTAGCATTTTTAGCTCGAACCTGGATGAGTTCTTCGAGATTCGGGTCGCTGGAATCAAGCAGCAGATTGAAAGCGAAACGAGCCATCTTGGTCCGGACGGATTGAGTCCCACCGATACTTTCAACAGCATCCAGCGCATAGTGCGCGAATTGGTGGCGGCACAATATTCACTCTGGAACGAGGAGTTGCTTCCGCAGCTAACGAAAAACGGCATCCGCATCCCCAACGTGACTGAACTCAAAGCGAAACGCGCTGCGTGGGCACACCGCTATTTTCAGGAAGAAGTTTTTCCCATGCTCACGCCGCTGGCGGTCGATGCGAGCCACCCGTTCCCGCAGCTTTTAAACAAAAGTCACAATTTGCTGGTTCGGGCCAAAACTCAGCGCGGAGGAGAGCCGCTTCACGCCATCGTGCAGGTGCCACGCGTGCTTCCCCGCCTGATCGCCATGCCGCGCAGCAAAGGTGAGGACGAGCCTTGGATCTATATTTACCTGGCTTCACTGATCAAGCACCATATTGGCGAACTATTTCCCGGCCTTATCCTTGACGGAGTGCACGCTTTCCGCGTCACGCGAAACAGCGATCTCTATATTGACGAAGAGGAAGCGGAAAATCTTTTGCGCACAATCGAGCAGGAACTCCGGCGCTCCAGCCGCGGCAATGCCGTGCGTTTGGAAGTGGAGGTCGATTGTCCGAAGGATTTCCGCGATCTATTACTCCAGTTTTTCAATCTGACCGAAGCGGACGTTTATAAACTGGATGGGCCGCTTTCCATGACTCATCTCGCACCTCTGATTGCGAACGACGCTTTCGCAAATCTACGGGATCGGCCATTCCAACCCTCCCGTGATCCGGCGCTCCCTCCGCACGTGAATATTTTTGAGGTCTTGCGCCGCCAGGATGTGCTGCTCCATCACCCCTACGAGAGTTTCGATCCCGTTGTCGAACTTATCGAGGAGGCTGCGCAGGATCCCCAGGTCCTCGCGATTAAGATCACCCTTTATCGGACGAGCGGTGATTCGCCCATCGTCGAGGCGTTAATCAATGCCGCGGTAGCGGGGAAGCAGGTTACCGCGCTGGTTGAGTTACGCGCCCGGTTTGATGAAGCGGTCAATATTCAATGGGCGCGTCGCCTCGAAGAAGCTGGGGCGCACGTTATCTACGGCGTGGTCGGTTTGAAAACGCATTGCAAAGCCCTTCTCATCGTGCGGCGCGACGCCGACCGGCTTCGTCATTATGTCCATCTAGGCACCGGCAATTATCACCCGCGTACTGCCCGCATTTACACTGATTTCAGTCTTTTTACTTGCGAGCCGGAATTGACTGAAGAGGTGGCAGTTGTTTTCAACACATTGACGGGTCTGGCGGGGTATCCTGGATTGAAGAAATTGCTGGTTGCGCCGTTCGACCTCCACAAGAGGTTGGTCGGCTTAATCGAGCGAGAACGCGATCACGCTCTGGCCCGCAAACCGGCTCGTATTATTGCGAAACTCAATGCCCTCGTCGACCAAGAGATTATCGAGAAACTTTACGAAGCGTCCTGCGCAGATGTGACAATTGATTTGATCGTCCGCGGCATCTGCTGCCTGCGGCCAAAAATTCCCGGTTTAAGCGAAAATATTCGCGTCTTCAGCATTGTGGGCCGCTTTCTAGAACATAGTCGAATTTTGTATTTTGAGAATGCCGGTCAGCGCGAGGTCTTTCTCTCCAGCGCCGATTGGATGCCGCGTAATTTTTTCCGGCGAGTGGAAATTGCTTTTCCGGTTGAGCAACCGTCGCTGCGCGACGAAATCATCGACGAAGTCTTACCGAAGTTTGTCCATGATCGGGTGAAAGCGCGCGAACTGCAGCCGGACGGAAGTTATCGCCGTCTCAAACCAGAAGGGAAGGAGCCCCGCGAGCAAGCCCAATTGCAATTCCGAGAACGTTCGCGTCGCCTCGCAAAGAAAAGTCGCAAACCGAAACGCGTAGCGTCAGCGAAATTGACTCCGATTACGTCAATCGTCGACGCCAAAAAATCATGAAGAGAAAGATCCTGGTCATCGACGTTGGCGGGACACACGTCAAACTCATGATTTCCCGCGCCGAAAAACGGAAGTTCAATTCGGGTCTAACAATGACGCCGCGTGAAATGGTGACGCAGATGAAACCGCTCCTAGCGGAGTGGAGCTTCGCTGCCGTATCCGTTGGTTTTCCATCCCCTGTGCGGGATGGGCGTATCCTGAGTGATCCCAAACATCTCGGCAGGGGCTGGGTCGGTTTCAACTTCGAGAAAGCGCTTGGTAAACCGGTTCGCATCATCAACGACGCCGCCATGCAGGCGCTTGGCAGTTATCACGGCCGCCGAATGCTTTTTCTCGGGCTCGGCACCGGGCTTGGGTCAGCCTTGGTTTGGAACAATTACGTCCTCCCACTCGAATTGGGCGACCTGCCTTATCGCAACGGCAATATCATTGAAGATT
>QHMQ01000133.1 GCA_003217835.1 Verrucomicrobiota bacterium | reverse complement strand
GTGTCCCTTCCCCAACTCGCGATGAATCTCCATGCAAAAGCCCACGAGTTGAAAAACCTCCTCCTTGTAAACCAGCTCACTCATCTGCGACGCGAATCACCGACACGAATTACACAAATTGCCACGAAATTTCATACGGCTTGCCCGAACCACTGAATCAATTGGTGTCAATTAGTGAAATTCGTGTCTGAAATGCGTGTCCGTCAGTCCACGCTATGCAATTCCGTATAGAGCCATACCCTGGCAAATTCCCAATCACGCCGCACCGTCATACGTGCGATCTTGAGCACTTCGGCTATCTCGTCGTAGTTGAGCCCGCCAAAAAATTTGAGCTCCACCACTTGGGCTTTTCTTGAGTCGAGCGTGCCCAGCCTCTCCAGTGCCTCGTGCAGATCAACAATCTCTTTTGATTGTTCCGGTGAGAGGATTGCTGCTTCATCCAATTCTATCCTGGCCCTGCCGCCACCGCGTTTTTGGGCTCGGCTGCTCCTGGCGTAACTCACCAGAATTTGACGCATCGCCCGAGCGGCGACAGCGAAGAAGTGCGCCCGGCTCTGCCAGTTTGGATTGGTTTGGTCGGCCAGGCGCAGATAAGCCTCGTTGACCAACGCCGTGGTTTGCAGTGTGTGGTCCGGACGCTGTCCCTCCATAAAATGATGAGCGAGGCGCTGGAGTTCTTCATAGATTAGCGGCGTTAGCTCTGCGAGAGCGGCATCATTCCCGCCGCTCCAATCCGCCAACAGCTGGGTCACTCTATGCGGAGGGACCGAAGACTTTTCCATAGACTTCTCGTGGCAGTCTATCACCCGCAGAAATTTTCTGCACGCGCGGAAGCTTTTCCGAAAAAAACTCAATTCAAATGATCACTTTGATCGCCCGTTTTCGTTTATGGCAGTGAAAGGAAAACTGCAGAATCAGAGTTAGCCAGCAGAGCTATGAAAAACAAACAAGCGGAAACGAAATTGAGATCTGACATTGGTCTCACACGTCATTTAATAAGCGGGCTACTGTGTTTAGCAGTAATCAGTCTAATCTGCGCGCGCGCGTCGGCGCAGAATCTGTTTGCCACGGACTACCTCAGTATCGATGAGTTCACTCCAAACGGAGTGCAAAGCACCTTTGCCTCCGGTTTGAATAATCCTTTGGGTCTAACCTTTGACAAGGCGGGTAACCTGTTTGTGGCAGATACGGGGACATCTACGGGGACCGGCGCCGTCTATAAATTTACTCCAAGCGGAGCCCGAACCACCTTTGCCACTGTGCAGTCGGGCGCATACGGTCTAGCGTTTGACAGGGCAGGCAATCTGTTCGTGGCTGGAGGGTTCAGCTTCTTCAACAAGGACCACGCAGGAACGGTCTATAAATTTACTCCGACCGGGGTAGGAACGACCTTTGCCTCCGGTTTGAATTCTCCATTTGCTCTGGCCTTTGACAGCCAGGGCAATCTGTTTGTGGCAGATCAAGGCTACGGATACGACGTTCTCCACGACGCGGCCGTTTATAAGTTTACTCCATCAGGGCTGCGAAGCACTGTCGCCTCGGAAAACGATCAAGTTCCAGTAATTCCGAGCGGTCTGGCTATTGACGGTGCGGACAATCTGTTTGTCTCCGAGTATTGGGGGGGCAGCGGCAACACTCTTAAGTTTACCCCGAGCGGAGTGCGCACCATCTTTGCCGCCGGAAGCTATGTTACAGCTATGGCTTTCCAGCCGAACCCTGCGCCAATAGCTACAGTAATCGACTTTAACGGCGATGGCCATCCGGACTTTGTGGTCCGCAATCCTGCGACGGGTCAAACAGCGATCTGGTATCTGAACAATAACGTTCTTATTAGCGGTGTGTTCGGTCCAACGCTTCCGGTCGGTTGGGGGTTAAGAGGTGCGGCGGATTTCAATAGTGACAGCCATCCGGATTATGGCTTGTTCAATTCCGCTACTCGCCAAACAGCCATCTGGGACTTGTCAGGACCGATGCTTACCGGGGGCGCACTTGGGCCGACTCCGCCCAGTGGCTGGGCCTTGGTAGCTACGGCCGACTTTAACGGCAACGGGAAACCAGACTATGTCCTTTACAATGCCGCGACGCGGCAGACAGCGATCTGGCATCTAAACAATAACGTTTTTGTTAGCGGCGTGCTCGGTCCCACTCTTCCGGCCGGTTGGGGACTGAGTGGTGTGGCGGATTTCGACGGCGACGGTCATCCAGATTACGCCTTGTTCAACTCCGCGACGCGCCAGACCGCCATCTGGTATCTATCAGGGTCAACGTTCATGAGCGGAGCTTTTGGGCCGAGTCCGCCCAGTGGCTGGGCCTTGGTAGCTACGGCCGACTTTAACGGCGACGGGAAACCAGACTATGTCCTTTACAATGCCGCGACGCGTCAGACAGCGATCTGGTATCTAAACAATAACGTTTTTAGTAGCGGCGTGCTCGGTCCCACACTTCCGGCCGCCTGGAGCTTGATCGCGCCTTAAGCGGCCGTTTGCCGCCCTACGAAAAGTTTCGTCCCCGCTGGTCGTAAAACGGGGCACGCACAGAAACCCCCTACGCGCAAAAGGTTTTCCGAGAAACCGCAATTCAGATGATCACTTTGATCGCCCGTTTTCGTTTATGGGAATGAAAGGCAACTACGAAACCAAGAAAAAATCACAACTTGATAGTTAACAAACTGGGCTAATCGCCGGCGAAAGAACAAAGGAACAACCCATGAATCCACTGACTCAGTTCAAAAAAATGCCAATTCTACCACTTCTCATCGCACTGGCGCTCGTCGTCGTCGCCGCTGCTGGTGCGGCCGGGGCTGCAATAAGTGACTTTAACGGCGACGGCCACCAGGACTTTGTGCTTCAGAATGGATGCAAGCATAAAACAGCGATTTGGTATCTCAATAACAACGTTTACACAGGCTCTGCGCCCGGCCCAACTCTTGGCTTTTGGTTCTTAGTTGGTGCAGCGGATTTTAATCGCGATGGCCATCCAGATTATCTCTCGCTCGATTCGGGTATTTCGCCCGACACAGAGATCTGGTATTTATCGGGGCGAACGCTTGTTGGAACTGCTCATGGGCCGAGCGTTCCTCGCGTTCCCAGTGGCTGGGGATGGTGGGGTGTCGGCGACTTTAACGGCGACGGCTACCCCGACTATGTGCTCTACAATGCGACCACACGTCAGACCGCGATCTGGTATCTTAGGAACAACGTTTTCATCAGCGGCGCGTACGGCCCAACTCTTCCTGTTGGCTGGAGCTTCGACGATTCTTGTGATCCGTGGGGCTATGGCTGATGCGAGTAAACGCTGCTCATCCGTCACCCGAAATTCAGAAGCGAAAGTCCGCGCAATCCGCAGTTAAAAAAGTAAGAGATTCCTCCCCACGCTTCGCATAAAGCCACCGCGCCGCATGCGACTTCGCTTGAAATGACAGAGCGCCGCAGCCGTGAATAAAGCGAACCATGCGGCGTTGAACGAGGCGTTGTCCGCTCGGATGACGATGAGCAACGCGCCGCAGTTCCTCATACGCGAGCGGCGTCAACTCCGCCAGCGCAGCATTGTCCCCGCAGAAATTCTCTGCACGCAAAAGCCTTTCCGAAAAAACCTCGATTCAGATGATCACTTTGATCGGTCTTTTTCGTTTATAGCGATGGAAGGCAAAAACGAAAACAAAACAAAAAATCACAACTTCACAGTTAACAAATCCGGCTAACCGCCGGAGAAAAAGAAAGAAAGGAAGAACAATGAACCCACTGACTCAGTTCAAAAAAATACCAATTCTGCCGCTTCTCATCGCACTGGCGCTCGGCGTCGGCGTGTTGACAACCGTGCCGGCCAACGCAACGCCCCCGTCGGGCGTGACGACGGTGGCTATTGCTAATGGCACCTTCGGCGAGCTCGACATCTTCACAAGGACCGGCGATTGGAAGTCCCGGATCGACACGAAGGGAGCCTCGGACCTCTATGTCCTTCAGAACACGGTCATACCCGGCGGGACACTCGGCTGGCACAGCCACCCCGGACCCAGCCTGGTGATCGTCGTGTCCGGCACTGCGTCGTTCTACAGGGCTGACGATTGCACCACGCCCCTCGTATTCCAGGCCCCGTCGCAATTCGTCGACAACGGCAACGACGTGCACCTGTTACGAAACGAAGGCAATGTCAACCTCGTGGTAGTCGTCGTCAGGCTCGTTCCGAGAGGTGCCGCGCCGCGGATCGACCAGCCGAACCCAAACCCAGGTATTTGCCCACAGTGACGTGCTCGTGACGGTCGCCGCCTCGTTCGTTCCCACAGGGGCGACGAGGCGAATCGACGAGTCGAGCCTAGGTAATTGCCCACTCA